>NZ_JAHHUL010000018.1 GCF_019008365.1 Phosphitispora fastidiosa
TAAACTTACACAATATTCTTCTCCTGGTACATTCCTCACATGTTTTGGTTCTCTGATGGATATTGATAAACTTACACATATAATATATCATATCCATTTATTGTTGTGTTTTGGTTCTCTGATGGATATTGATAAACTTACACTTTGCCCTAGAGATTATGGCCTAACTGCAAGTTTTGGTTCTCTGATGGATATTGATAAACTTACACGATAAAGAGTTCGGTATTCCCGGGGAGTGTTTTAGCTAAAAACAACAAAAAGCGCCCAATTGGATGCTTTTGGCTGTTGCGGTTATATCTGTAGTCATCTCTCCTGCCACATGAACCTTACCTTTAATTCATCTCGCGCTTTCCCCAGAGTGTGCCGCCACATTATTCCCACAAATCATTGTCTTATCCTGATACTGTGCAAACACTGTTTCACACCTGTGGCAGGCAAAGCGAAACTCGCACCTGAAACAGGGCTCCAATTCCCGGTCATTCTGCCAGTATGGCTGAATTTTTTTCTCTGCAAATATTTCCTGTACCGTGGTATCCCGGACATGACCCAGTTCATGTTCCGACAGTGCCGGACAGGGATAATACTTGCCATCCCAGTTTAGGGCCAGCTTGCTGTGCCGGCAGGTATGGTTTTTTTGTTTGGCAATATACCTTTGTATGTCTGGTGGGATTAGATAATTTTCGCCATAAATGAAATCCTTAACCGGTGGTGAACTTTTAATAAGTCTGTCACTGTAAACTGACCCAGCGCCGAGTTGATTCAGGTTGCTGAGTATTTCATAGGGGGCAGGGTCTTCCCCGGTAAACAGGTAAACCAGTTTGAAGGGATAATTGTTTTCCTTCAGGAGAGAAATATTTTGCAGCAGTTGTGCCCAACTGCCTTTTTTGCCGCTGATCCGGTCATGAACCGCTTCCTGGTCAGAGAAAACCTGGAAGACAGGAGTGGTTTTTGTTTTTATCAGCCATTTGGTAAATTCCTTTGCCAACGGGATGCCGGTGATGAGATCAAACATGGAATAGTTCAGCTTTTGAGCAGCAAGTATCGATTCCTGAAGCAATTCCTCTGTAAGATGAGGGTCACCGGCATGGAAGACCACGGAATGGCAGCCTAACAGAGCTGTTTCTTCCAGGGCCTTTTTAATGTAGGGGAGCGGTAGTGCCTGTTCCCGACCGGTCAATTCCCGGTGGCATCCCAGACAGGGCTGCAGCCGGGGAGTCAATTGGCCGGGCACGCAAAAGCTGCAGTTCTGGCTGCATTGTCCCGTCAGTGTAATATGCAGGATATCGATTCTTGGCGCCGGGCGAAAAAAAGTAATATCCTCAACGGGATTATAGGGCCGGATTTTTTCCACAAAACAGGGCCGGTCCAGAAAACAGCCTGCCCCCAGTTTATTTAAGGTATCAAAAAAACTTTTCGTTTCCACTAAGGAAAGTCCTGTACGGTCTGCGGCCTCCTCCAGTGAACAGTTTTGTTCCGTATCTGCAAGTATCTGGCTGCACACAGTATCAAGGGCAAACACCTTTTGCTGCAGAAGCAAATATAAGGCGCCACCCACGGATCCCGGGACATAAATTGCCTCAGGAAACAGGCGGAAGTATCTTTTTGTGTTGGTCAAAGTAATACCCTCCCACAGGATGTATCAAAAATTAAGGGATAACATTTGGCTGTATCGCCGCTGGTATATTTTCATTACTTCTTCATAGTACTCAGGGGCTTTTTCCAGGAGACTGTAAATCTCCGTCAATATTTCCCGGGTCCATTGGACCTGGTTTTCACAAAAGGAGGGGGTAGGTTTACGGAAGTCTTTTCCAGACCAGAAGTGTGAGAAACAGGTTCTGCATAGCTGCATAATCTGGCATCCACGGCACTGGGCGGCAATCTCCCGATTATACATATGAACCAAGTCGGCAATAACTTCAAAGTTAAGTCCGGTTTCCACTGTGCCGATATTGGCCAGGCCGGGTACCCTTTCACAGGGCTGCAGCCTTCCGTCCGGGAGGACACAAATTTTTTCTCCGGGCAGGCAGGTTCCGGTCGCCGGGACTTCAGGCCTGCCGGGCAGACCTAAGATTTTTCGCATTAAATGTAACCGGTATGGTGACAGAATGAAGAAATTTATCAGGGGGTCATTATCGTTTTCTCTTAAAGGGTCAGTTAGCTTTTCCCTGATGGCGGCCACACTTTCAAAAAAACCGAGTCTTTCCTGTTGGGAAAACTGTTTATAATAGTCGGTGAAATGTGACCCGACAGGATTAAACATAAACAAAGACCTTTTGAACTCCTGATGAGTTTTGAAAAACTGCCACAGCTCACCAATATCGCTGCGCCAGTCATAGGTTACCAGGAAACCCAGGAGGGGATAGTCAGGGTGCCTCTTCCAAAAACGCTGAATATTGCCATATACCTCGGAGAAACTTCCCCTGCCTCCAGGTGTGATACGATTGCGGTCATGCTGCTGCCCGGGACCGTCGAGGCTTACCCAGACGGCAAATTTATTGGCTGCCAGGAAATCTGAGACATGGTCATCCAATAAAAGGCCATTAGTGCTGATGGTGTACAGAACGTTGGCCACTTTTTTCCCCCGGACATATTTGACTACCTCTTCTATCAGGGGGAAGCGCAGCAGTGGTTCCCCGCCGTAAAAGGTTATGACTCCGGTTCTGCAGGGATCGGCAAGGCGAATCCGGGCCAGGTTTTCCAGGTAATAATCAACTGCCGTTTTGGCAACCTCCAGTGACATGGCCTCAGAAGGCAGTGTTTCCGAATAGGGGTAAATTGTTGAATTAATACAGTAGCGGCACTGCAGGTTACAGCTTCCGGTAACCGTCAATATCAGCTGGCGAAATCCATTCTGAGCCGTGGTCTGGGCCAAAATAACCGGATCGGGTTTAGCGGGTATCTGGGGAAAAGAGTCCGGAGCCCAAAAGGCTCCGTATATATGGTGCCGCTCCTGAATAAAACGTTCCCAATACCCCAATGATTCAGGTGGCGTTTTTTCTAGACGCTCCAGGTTGTCGGCATCCATGTTTAGAAGGGTATTTTTCAGGTCGCCGGGGCAGGGAAAAACCATCCCCGAACAGTCATCATAGTAGTAATCCATACCACTTAAACTTTTAAAATGAAGTCCCCGAAGTGTTTCTTTCAAATGGCATCTTCCTTTGACTCTTATATTTAGGGCTAATTTAGCTGTGTTTTAATTTTAATAGCCTTCCGCGATCCCGGTTGCGACTCCTCCTGAAGCGCCTCCGGCGCCCCCGGCAGCATATACGTCACCTACCGGAACAGGTCCATCCATGGCACACCCGCCGACACATCCACCCCCACAGCCGGCGCTGCACCCTCCGCCGCAAACAGCTCCACATACCCAGCTTTTTGTAATATCACCACCGATTTCTTTTAGGCCTTCAACATATGCTGTGGCAATCTTGCCGGCAAGTTTTTTCACTTCTTCCATTTGTCTGACATCAGGCTGATCCATAAATAAATTCACCTCTTTTCGATTAACGATTAAGCTCCCTAAGCTTCGGGGACCATAAAACGGGTTTAACCGCCTGCAGCAAGAAGTCTCCCGCCGCTAAGCTACCTTGCTCACGCTAGTGAGAGCGTAGGCGGGAGATGAATTGCCGCCATTCTTTTCCGTGATAACCATTGATAAAAGTAAAAGTGCATCATCACGCCTGATAAAAAAAGAATACCGGCAAATACGTAGCTGCCTCTGGGAAGAATACTTTTGGTCAAGAAGTTTTTGCATACTTACAACTGGTGGTGCACCGCTTGAGGTGATAAAAAGATATATTGAAAGCCAGGGGGAGAAGCTGTGAATAAAGCATATAAATACCGCCTTTATCCGAACAAAGAGCAAGCCATTCTCATAAATAAAACCTTTGGCTGTGTTCGGTTTGTATACAATCGAATGCATGCTGACAGAAAGGCAATTTATGAGAAGTATAAACTCTTGCCAATGCTCAACTAAATCTCAATAGGGCTTATAATAACTTTTTCAGAGACAAGTCGGTAGGCTTTCCAAAATTCAAAAGTAAGCATCATGATAAAGAATCCTACACAACCAATAACCAAAAAGGAACCATAAGGTTTATTGACAGTAAAGCCATTCGATTACCCAAATTAAAAGATGTGCGCATTAATATGCATAGGCCATTACCACAAAACGTCATAATCAAATCAGCAACCATCAGTCAAACACCAACAGGGAAATATTACATAGCTATTGTGGTTCAATATGAAGTTCAAATAAAGCCAATAACACCCACGGTAGAAACCACAATCGGACTTGACTATTCTTCCAAAGCACTATTTGTTGATAGTAAGACAAACAGTCCGGACTATCCGAAATATTACCGCCAGGCAGAAGCCAGGCTAAACGCCGTAAAGTTGCCAAACTTCATGAGAAGGTTGCCAATCAGCGGAAGGATTTTTTGCATCAACTGTCCAGGCAGATAGCCAATGATAATGGTTTTGGGATGCTAAAAACCTTTTTGGCATACAAACTAGCGGAACAAGGTAAACAGCTTGTCATTATCGATAAAATGGTATCCATCTAGCAAACTCTGTCATATATGCAAGCATGAAAATAAAGAACTGACCTTGGCAGACAGAAACTGGACCTGCCCCCACTGCGGAACAGAACTGGACAGGGATGTCAACGCTGCCATCAATATCAAAAATGAAGGCTGCCGGATACTTGGTATAGCCTGACATAATCAAATAACCGTTGGGCGAACGGGGATAGCTTGGTAATTATACCAACGTGGGTTGGTACGTCCCAAGAAGCCCCTACCTCTAAGCGTTAGCGTAGGTAGTGGGAGTACGTCACTACCGTAATTATACACTGTCACAGACGGATTCTACAAGAAAAACACGAAAAATAGCAAACACGAAAATTTAGCCCTGGCGGCGAGAATACTCCCACCTCTTTAGATGGTCAGATGAATCGCCGGTCTCTAAATATTTTCCGAACGCCAGTTCTCCTCAACTCCTGTTTGTGGTAAAATAAGGTTAAAACTCAACTAAGGAGGGGGTGTTCAGTATCATCAGAGCCTTAAAAACAAAGTTCCACACATCCAAAAAATACCTCGACTGTCTTTTTGCCTGCAATCGTGGATCAGTACAGGTTTGGAATGATTGCCTGCGCCTGGCTAAAGAGCACTTTCAAAAAACCGTATGCTATTTGGCATATAGTTGCCGGCTCTACCGGAATGATGTACTCACACCTGTCAGGTGAGGCGCCTTGAAACCGAGATGCCAATGAGACATGCATTCTGAGCTGGCCGGAAGCCCCCACCCTCTACACAAAGTATAATGGAGGTTCACTTAGCTAAGATTATAGAATAGTTCATTGAGTTTATTTTCCGGAGCCAGGAAGTTGACGCTGCTCCGGGTGCATGGTATAGGGAAGGAGAAAAAATGTGGATAAGTCCCGGAAATTGGGAGAAGAAAAGGTATCTAAGCTTTTAATGAAGTTTTCTATTCCGGCAGTCGTAGGAATGCTGGTAAATGCCGTTTATAATTTGGTTGACCGGATCTTTATCGGGAATGCGGTAGGTTCTCTGGGGATAGCCGGGACCACCATAGGTTTTCCTGTTATGATGGTAATTATGGCTTTCGGTATGCTGATTGGCATTGGAGCCACCTCTTTAATCTCAATCAGACTGGGTGAACAGAAAAAAGAAGAAGCAGAACTGATAGCGGGAAATGCCATGGTTTTATTGATTGCCATTTCTGTATTGATTTCTACTGTGGGTCTGCTGTTTATCACACCCATTTTAACTGCTTTTGGCGCCAGTAAGGCAGTGCTGCCTTATGCCAGGGATTACATGGGTATTATTTTATGGGGCACAGTGTTTCAATCGATTGGTTTTGGGATGAACAACTTTATTCGTGCTGAAGGGAATCCCAGGACGGCTATGTTTACTATGCTGCTGGGAGCGATACTAAATACTGTTCTGGACCCTATCTTCTTATTTGTGTTCAAATGGGGGATGAGCGGGGCGGCATATGCCACCATTTTGTCCCAGGCAGTGTCTGCGGCATGGGTGCTCTATTATTATACAGGCGGCGGAAGCCAGTTGAAACTAAGGTTAAAAAATCTAAAACTGCAGATGCAAACAGTAGGGCAAATTATGGCCCTTGGGGCACCGCCCTTTGCCATGCAGATTGCCGCCGGGGTTTTGGGGGTTATTATGAACAGAAGTTTATTCACTTATGGCGGGGACCTTGCTGTATCAGCCATGGGAGTTGTTATGAGTGTCATGATGGTGCTTATGATGCCTGTTATTGGCATCAGCCAGGGGGTTCAGCCGATAATTGGCTATAACTATGGCGCTCAAAAGTTTGATCGGGTCAAAGATGCTTTGAAGCAGGGGATAATGGCAGCCACCATAATTGTTTGTATCGGTTTTCTGATAACCATGCTGATACCGGAACAGCTTGTAGCTATGTTCAACCGTCAGGACCGGGAGCTTATCAAGTTTGGCGCACATGCTTTGCGGGTGTTTTTTATTTTTCTTCCTATTATCGGGTTTCAGATTATTTCGGCCAACTATTTTCAGGCAGTGGGCAAACCAAAACACGCTGCTTTTTTAAGTCTCTCCAGGCAGGTGCTGGTACTCATTCCGGCCCTGCTGATCCTGCCAAGGTTTTTTGGCTTAGACGGGGTACTCATGGCCGGACCGCTGGCGGATTTAGCTTCATCAATTATAACCGGAATCTGGTTATTTAGGGAGTTAAAACATCTGGATACCAGACATCAGGAGAGTGCTGCCTGAAAAAATATTCAGCCGGAGTGATGAGATGAGGAGCTGTCCCATATATGGGGCGGCTTTATTTTTGTTTTGAAAGATGCACACTGTTCCAGCGAGAAATTGTAGAGGCAATATTCAAAATATTTTTGCAAAAGTGGGACAAGATTTGCCTAACATGAAGGAAATTAGTACCATATGTAGAAATATTAATACTAGAATAATAAGTACGTAACCACATAGTAGGAATGATAATTATAGCACATTAATAATAAGAGGATACCTAAGCCTTGGGGGGATTCGCTTTATGGCAACTTCTATATTGAGTAGAGGATTAAAAAAGGTAATTAAACAGAAAAAGGTCTTATTAGCAACCATGATCATTTTAATCGCCGCGGCTCTGGGAGCAATAATATGGAATATTCTCCCCGCTGAGGCGGTCAGGAAAACCGTCTGGCAGACCCCTGCCACTGCTGCTGTACATGCTGTTGCAGCTGCTGACATCGATGGTGATAATGTCAGCGAAGTGGTCTATGGCGGTCAGGACAGCAAACTATACGTCAGAAAATACATTCACGCCACCAGGCTGACAGAGCCTTACCAGACCTTTGGCATCACTGCCGGAATGTCACCTGAGATAATCAAGCTGCGGGACCTTGACGGCGACGGTAAACAGGAAATTATAATCGCCGGCCCGGACAGCAATCGGGTTGAGGCATATACCTTTATTAACAATACGCTGGCACAGCTTTTCAGTGTTCCTGTCAGCGCCAATGTTCTGGACCTGGCGGTCGGACAGTTCACCGATGCCAATGGCAATACCGGTATTGATGTGGCTGCAGTGACATCGGCAAACAAAATGGAACTGGTGTACAATGATGCCGATACCTGGAAAACCGGCTTCACAGCAAATACTGCATACCAGGCCCGGCGGGTTGAATCCTTTGTCTATGACGGCGCCCAGGATGCGCTGGTGGTGACTACTGTTTATGGTGTGAGGACATTTCTCTTTGAGGGGGTGGATAATCCGCCCCCGGTCTGGGAAGTAAACGGTGTTGTTTTTGATGGGGCCACCTACAATGTATTTGCCCCACTGGCCGTTTCCGGTGACATTGTGGACAGCTCAAACAGCAACGGCACTGATGGTATTCCGGAAATCGTTGTCGGCACTCAGGACCTGAAAGCGGGGAAAAGCGATATTATTGTAACCCTCAACGGCAGGACCGGGGCTGAGGTTTGGACGAGCACCGGTGGCAAGACCCTGGGACGTATCAATGACATCAAGGTCCAGGCTGTGGGAGGGGCGGAGCCTGACAGGAGATATGTTACTGTTGGTACAGGTGCAGCCAGGGATGCCGGAGGAAATCCGGCTCACGGGCAGTATGTCCTGTTATTTGAAGTTGGCGGTTCGGGTCTGAATAACCCCAACTTTAAACGGGCTACCGGGGACGACTGGCGGGGTTACATGGCCCCCGCCGGAGAGGTCCTGGCCGTTTACCTGGGCTACATCGACCATTCTTTGACCAACTCATCGGGAAATACAAATATAATCGTGATAACCGGGGACAAGACCGATGGAACTCCGGAAAACAGGGTTGTTAAAATGTGGTATCTCGGCAGCACTAACAGCCTTAACTATGATACCTATAGTGACACAGATAACTATTATGATTTAAATACTAATGCCTCCTATACCTGGTCGCCCCGGAGTACCTATTTGATTGCCAGCGCTGCCGTCAATCCACAGGATAACTGGCGGGATGTGGTGTTTACCCGGCCCGGCACAGGCGGGGCTGAAGTAGTCAGTTTTGACGACAAAGCGCCGGTAATTTTGGCAGTCCCCAGTGTGTCGCCGAACCCGGTTGTTAACCCCTGGAACAACAATGTTACCATATCGGTATCTGCCAGCGAGGGATGTTATGTTAAAGCAGAAGTATTAAGGGGCAGTAATGGTTCCGTATTTGCTACAGTGGGACCCAGAGTAGCGGATTTTAATGGGACCGATGCCGCTGCCAGCCTCGTTTGGGACGGCACTGACGGGGCAGGTAACAGGTATACGGAGACAATATATAAAATCAAGGTCTGGGTATATGATAATGAAACCCAATTTGACGGCAACAGCGAACTGACTCTGCCCTGGCAGTCGGAAGCAAGGTCATATAACACTTATCCCGGTACATATAGCTATTACACTGTAAGCTATGACTCTACCAGTCCGGAACTGACTTTGGGATTATATAAGGATATTAACCGGACCATTCCGCTCAGCGTTTACAATGGCAAGCCCATCACACGGTCAGGCTCTCCGGTATATCTTAAAATAACCGGTTCAGAAGCTCTGCTGCCAGATTCGGTGTTCTATAGTGTTTATGATGTGCATCCCCAGGCCGTGGCGAGTCCTTCGACAACTGACAATGTTAATTTTAAGGGGATCTGGAACCTTGACCTGCCCGCTGAGGACGGGACTGCCGTCATCCAGGCTGAAGGAAGAGACCCCGGGGGGAACACCGGGACGGTAACCCGGGAGGTTATTGTTGATAATACTGCGACTCAGCCGGCAGTAACCGCAACTGACAATTTAAACGGGAAGATAACCCTCAACATTTCAGGTATTGACCCGGACCACAGATATGTCAGGATATACCGCAGTACTGTAAGCGGGTTCACTCCCAATGAATACTGCCTCCTGGCAAGCTTCACCGGTTTTACGGCAAATTCCTTTACAGATAAAAACGTTCAGCCTAATCAGAATTATTATTACCGTGTCCAGCAGGTGGACTATATTGAAAACACCGCTGTTTCTGATGAGGTTTCCGGCAAGTCCCTGCCAGGACTGACTTTTAATGTGGATTATTATACGGATGCCGGTTTGACGCAGCTGCTGCCCAAAAACCCGGACGGCCGGTATGTAACAAATCTGAGATCACCTATTTACATTAAGTTTACCGCCGGCAATCCCCTGGTGGCTGCGCCTGCTTATGTAATTGATGCGCCCGGAAGCACAGCTAATGATATCACTGAACCGGTAACAGCCGCCTGGGTTAGCGGTCAGGTTTATCAGGGGACTTGGGGGGTTACTGTGCCGGGCAATGACGGATCGGCAAGTGTAAAGGTAACGGCTGCAGATATCTTCGGGCAGTCGTTGAGCGATAATGTGCCTGCAGCCGGCGGTACAGTGGTTGTGGACACAACTGCCCGGACGCCGCATCTCTGGGCTGAACCGGGCCCGTCCAGCGTAAATTTGAGTTGGACGAGGGAGAGCGATATCAAAAATACCAGGATTTACCGCAGTACTAACCCGGATTTTGTGCCCACTGATGCGGGAATTGGAGCTAATCTTATCACTGCTGTGTCTGGAACCGTTTATCATAACACCGACCTTGACTCTGAACAAACCTATTATTACAAGGTTATTGCTGTTGACTGTGCCGGCAATGTTTCGGCCCCGTCTGACAGAGTCTCTGTGCAGCCTGAATTTGCGGAACCCCATCCGGCGCCGGTAATTGTTAGGGCTGACCCTACCAATAAACAGATTCTTTATCTTGTTTTTGACGAACCGGTTGTTATCAGGGGTAATCCTGCCGAATGGACGGTAACCCAGAATGTATACGGAACACCGCCTGAGGTAACTTCTGCAGAGGTTACCGATGACAGGAGGATCATCAGAATTATCCTAAACGGAGAACAGGGAACCGGAAACCAGTTAACTCCATTAACATATACCGTGGCTCTGACCGGTATTGAGGATGATTATGGGACTCCCCTTCCGGAAAATGGTACGGCCAATCAGGTATCCTGGGAGGCCTTTAGCCCTCACGGTAAGTTTTCCCAGTGGTCAGGAGGAACTGTTCCTGCCGGGTCAGCCACCGTTTTATGCGGACTTTGCCACAGCGCGCATAATGCTTCAGGGAGTTCACTGCTTCCTGATACCACCATTAAAAGGGTCTGCTTCATTTGTCATAGTATCACTGGTTCCAGCGCCTTAAAGGTGGAAGGTGAATTTGTTTCCCGGAGTGTATATGGGATGCCATATTCTTTTACCCTTCACAAATCCCTGGACAGTGATGATCCCGGATATGACGTGCTTTCATGTGTTGATTGCCATAATCCTCATGGAGATGTTATCGACAAAAACACTGACAATACGATTTATCCCAAGCTGCTGCGGGTTACCGATGCCGGCGGAAATAAATATTATCAGGGCAATCAGGTATGTTTGGCCTGCCATGGCAATATTGACTGCGGTTTTGAAGACGGGACATATTATGCCAATACCGGGGGGAACCACATTAACCCGGTTAACCCGGATAATATAAATGCTCCAAATACTACCGGACCGGTTCATTATGATAACGTCAATTTTGCGGATTTCCTTAATCCTGATTCCGGGACCCAGATTACCTGCGTGAAATGTCACGAAAAACACGGTTCCCAATATGGCAGCCTTCTGGACAACAGCCTGGCCGGCAGTGAGGAAGCCCTGTGCTTCAAATCAGGCTGTCACGGGCCGGAAAATCCCGCCAAAAATATCTATGACCAGTTTCTCGGCGCCAGCAAGGTTTCCCGGCACGACATCGGCGGCACTGGCGGCAAGGGCAGGGTTGAATGCACCAACTGTCACGGCCCGCATACTGTTGATAATACCAACACCGCAGCTACCGCAAAAATCAGCGATCCGGATAATACCAAGCTGGCATATTCAGGCTGGTTGAATAATGACTTCTGCCTCAAGTGTCATGATGGCGACCCGCCCCAAAAGACCCGGACTGATACTGAGGTTGTGCCTTACACGGTCAGTTTTGATTTGGATATAACTACCAACGGCTCCGGTTGGAATAAATCATGGTTCACCAATTCCGGTCATTATAACCAGGGTTTCCAGACACCCAGGCGCTGCACCGGGTGTCATACCTGGCATGGGTCCCAATATTTATCCCTGATGACTGAACCTATCGACCGGGATTTTAATTACAGTTTCAATTCCAGCAATAGCCCTTATTGTTTAGGATTATGCCACCAGGCATCAATAGGCAACTCGTTCGTGAATACGGAAGTTAAGACTGTATTTAATCCGGCCAACTCTCCATACCGGCATCCTACCTTTGATGTAAATGGGGTTCATGACAATACCGAGGACCTGGCCGCGAAAAATGTGGACAGGCATGCCGAGTGTTCCGACTGCCATGATGTCCACACCTCCAGGGCTGACGGCACTGAGCAGGGCCTTTTGGGACAGGTAACCGGTCTTGACCTTACCTGGAGCGGGGACCCATGGGAAACGTTTGCTGATGCGGAGCTGGTGCCGCTGACTTTCGGCGCTAAGCAATACCTGTTGTGTCTTAAGTGCCACAGCCCTTATTCATATAATTCACCTCCTGAGTCGCCATCGTCCAATGGGTCATGGCAGGGCGCTTTTGACCAGACGGATATTGCTATGGAGTTCAACCCTGATAACCCTGCCTTCCATGCGGTAATTGGAGAAAGCAAAGTACCCGATTTCGTCTATAATGATGACACATATGATTACGGAATGTTTGCGAATTCATGGACGGCAGATTCGGAAATGAAGTGTACAGACTGCCACAGCTATCCGGGCAGGAGGGGGCCTCACGGTTCACCAAACAGGTTCATCCTCAAAGGCCGATGGGATAATACTACCGGAGAAAGCGGGACTTCCAATCATCTCTGTTTCTACTGTCATGACTATGACTTTTATACAGGGGCTGATCCTGGCAGTGAGACTGTAAGATCTCAGTTTTCCAGGGAAGGAAATTATAACCTGCATAACAGCTCCGGGGGTTCCCATGGCAGCGCCGGATGTGTCCAGTGCCACGGAGCGGTTCCCCATGGCTGGAATAAAGAAGACAGTGGAACTGGAGGGTTGTCCCTGGTTACCGCTGATGATCCCGGACCATATAGTGACGGGGTGGGGATTACAGCAATCAACAGTGTAAATACCATCCCGGGTGATTGGAAAGGCCATGGCGTCCAGTGGTCATGCCAGAAAAGCTGTCACTAAAAAATGGAGGAACTCCTGGATTTATCTAGAATATTCAGTATGTAGACCGGGCGGCATCGCGGTGCATCGCGGCGGCATCGGCTTGTTAAAACAGATGGGGCAGTCATTTAATTATCTGTTAAGGATGTGGTTTACATACATGAAGGTTAAACACTTATTGCTTGTTTTTTTCATTATGGCTATAGCGGGGATTGCGGCTGTCATGGTTTTTACCGGGGACGGTGGGAGTGAGAAGGCGGCCGGACCCCGGTTTCTGTATGAAATAACCGGGGGAAATGGGGATAACGGCCTTAAAGACCCGGTATATGCCACGACAGATAAACAGGGCCGTATCCTGGTGGCAGACAGCGGCAGGCGCAGGGTGGCGGTATTCACTGCCAAAGGCAGGTTCCTTCACGAAATCGGCGGGCCCAAATCGGCGAAGCCCCTTTCTTACCCGTATGGTATTGGGCTGCTGGGAGACCGGGTTCTGGTTGCCGATCCCGGTGCAGACGCCCTGTATGAATACTCCGCTGCCGGAAAATATGAAAAAACGTGGCTTAATCACCAAGAAGGTATTCAACCGGCTCAGGTTTTTGTCACCAATGATAAAGAAGTGTATATCACTGACATGGCCGGCAAACAAATCCTGGTTTTTGACAAAGCAGGCAGCCTGATCAAGACCATCAAGTCCCGGCAGGTTGCCCTGGGGTCTCCTCAGGGTCTTGCGGTAACGGATGATGGATCTGTATGGGTCGCAGACGGGGGCAACTATAATGTTAAACTCATCAGCCCCACCGGAGAAACCGGAAAGGTTTTTGACGGCGGGCCCAAACAGGCCTTGAGCATGGCCAAAGGGCTGGCTGTTGACTCAAAAGGCCGAATTTATGTGGCTGATACTCTGGCAAACCTGGTCAGGGTATTTGATGAGGATGGGAACAGCCTGGCGGGTTTCACAGCAGAACCGGAAGAGAAGACTAACTTCAACATGCCTGTGGGAATATTTATAGATGATGATGACAAAATATATATTGCCGATCAGGGAAATAACAGGATTCAGGTGTGGGGTTATTGACAAACCCCCAAAATTACTGACTTTGTCAGTAGCTTGAGGCAGGACACTGGTCCTGCCTTGGCTTATTGTATAAAGAGGATTCTTGCCAGTGGGATGTACCAGTGGGATAGTCCGACCGGAATCTGTAGTAGAATTTGCTATGAAACAGTTCTACACTTGATACTATTGTACTATTTTGGAAAAACTAAATGCTGTAAAGATATTGCGGTTGTTTTTGTGTAAATTGCTTAATTCGGAAATGTTATATTATCTCAAACACCAGCATTGCACAAGAGTATAATATTTAGTATACTTTATTAAGGCTTAGAAAGAGATAATTATAAATAACTATAAATGGTTATAATTAATTATAAGTGACATGAAAAGAGTGGTATGTATGTCAAAACATTATGGAGATAAAGGGTTAAAAAGTAAAGTAGATTATCCGGATATTATGACAATAAATCAGGTAGCTGAGTATTTTCAGATAAGTGAAGTGACTACCTATAAGCTGGTTCAGGAGGGAAGCATTCCGGCCTTCAAAATAGGACGGCACTGGCGGGTAAAAAGGGATGACCTGGATGAATTCATAGAAAGACTGAAACGGGGTGAAAGAATTTGAAAGTTAAACGCAGGAGTGGGACTAAATTGAAAAAGGACAACAGTGGTCTGAGTATTATACCCCTCGGAGGTGTGGGGGAAATCGGGAAAAACATGGTGGTCTTCGAGTATGGTGAAGACATAATAGTTGTTGATGCCGGTGTTGCCTTCCCTGGCGAGGAATTGTATGGCATAGATTTGGTAATCCAGGATATCAGGTATCTGGTAAGAAACAAGGACCGGGTAAGGGGAATTTTTATTACCCATGGTCATGAAGACCACATAGGCGCTTTACCTTATGTCCTTAAAGATATCGATGTACCTGTGTATGCTACCAGGCTTACCATTGGCCTGATTAAAAAAAGGCTGACAGAGCATGCCATGGAAAAAACCGCCAAGCTGATTGAAATCCATCCTGATGATGTGATCAGGGCAGGTGTTTTTACGGTTGAATTTTTTCGGATTAATCACAGTATCCCTGATGGAGTCGGACTGGCAATTGATACCCCTGAGGGGCTGGTGGTGCATTCCGGGGACTTTAAACTGGATCATACGCCAATTGACGGCAGGGTAACTGAGCTGCACAAACTGGCTTCATATGGCGCCAGAGGGGTGCTGCTATTTATGTGTGACAGTACCGGAGCTGAAAATGAGGGCTTTACACCATCTGAAAAAGTGGTTGGAGAAACATTTGCGAAGGAGTTTGAGCGGGCAGAAGGAAGAATCATCGTAGCAACATTTGCTTCAAATGTGCACAGGATCCAGCAGGTGGTAAATGCCGCTGTGGAACATGATCGTAAGATTGCCGTAGTTGGCAGGAGTATGGTAAACGTGGTTGAGGCGGCCAGGGAATTAGATTATTTATCCTGTCCGGATTCAATAATGATAGATATTGATCAGATAAATAAGTATGCTCCACACCGTATTGTAATTATAACAACCGGCAGCCAGGGGGAACCGATGGCTGCCCTGACACGAATTGCCGAAGGCAGCCACAGGCAGATTGTACTTGAACCCGGAGATACGGTAATTTTATCGGCAACACCTATCCCGGGAAATGCCAAGCATGTCTACAGGACAATTAACAATCTCTTCAAGGGAGGCGCCCGAGTAGTTTACAGGGATATTGCATCTGTACATGTGTCCGGACATGCAGCCAAGGAAGAAATTAAGACCCTGATAAATATTGTTAAGCCCCAATATGCGATGCCTTTTCACGGTGAGTACAGGCATTTGATTAAATTCAGAAAGACAGCTTCCGAACTGGGGATTCCTGAAAAAAACGTTATCATCAGCTCTATTGGGGATAAAAATGTTTTTCACCTGGGCAGATTCAGCATGCAGGGTAAAGTTCACTCCGGAAGCATAATGATTGACGGCTTGGGCGTAGGGGATGTGGGCAATATAGTTTTACGTGACAGAAGGCACTTGGCTGAAGACGGAGTTGTGGTTGCCGTGCTGTCTATTGACAAGACCACAGGGGCGCTGTTATCAGGCCCCGACATAGTATCACGCGGTTTTGTCTATGTCCGCGAGTCTGAGGCGCTGCTGGCCAGGATGAAGCATGAACTGGATCGTACGGTGAAAACCTGTGAAAAATCAAATATCAGGGAATGGTCTAAAATTAAGGAACAAATCCGGAAGACCTTAAGTAATGTGATGTATTCCGAGACAAAAAGGAAACCGCTTATTTTACCGATAATAATGGAGGTCTAGTATAAAGAAAACCGGCTGAGGTACAGCCGGTTAACCGTCAGACAGTTCATAGGGTTTGCAGAAACGAACGCGGGGGTTTTTTTCTGCCGCCCAGCGGAGGGCAAAATCATTTTCATAAAGTACCACAGTATCACCGTTGTGGTCCTTTACACAAGGGCTGGAACTGCTGTGGAGCTGACGGATGTCTTCCGGGTTATCACTTTTTACCCACCTGGCAATGTTGAAGCGGAGATGCTGCAGTAGAATATCGGCCCCGTATTCTGCTTTAAGCCGGTATTCAAAAACTTCAAACTGAAGTTTTCCTACCACTCCCAAAATGATGTCTTCCGTTCTGTCCCTGAAGGTCCGGAATATTTGGACAGCGCCTTCTTCAGCCAATTGGTTAATTCCTTTTTGGAATTGTTTATGTTTCATAGCATCCTTTACTGTTACCCTGGCAAAATGCTCGGGAGAGAAGCGGGGGAGCCGTTCGTACTGAAATGATCCCTCTTCGCAAAGGGTGTCACCTATCTGGAAAATTCCCGGATCGAATATTCCAATGATGTCACCGGGATAGGCTTCATCTATAATATTCCGCCCCTGGGCTAGAAATTGCTGTGGCTGTGAAAGCCTTATTTTTTTGCCTGTTCTGACATGGTTTGCCATTATGCCGCGGCTAAACTTACCTGAACAAATGCGGAGAAAGGCGATGCGGTCACGATGTGCCGGGTTCATGTTAGCCTGAATTTTAAAGACAAAACCGGAGAATGGCGTTTCCTCCGGGGCGACAAGACCGATGCTGCTTTTTCTGGGCGTTGGGGCCGGGGCAAGCTCCAGGAAGTCATCCAGAAAAGTCTGGACACCGAAATTAGTAATGGCGCTCCCGAAAAAAACAGGAGTTAGCTGCCCCTTTTGGATTTGCTGCCGGTCAAACGGATCTCCGGCGATGTCCAATAAGGAAATATGCTCATAGAGTTGGTGGTAAAGAGTTTCATCGATTACGTTTTTGAGAGCAGGGTCTTCAATTCCTGCAGCACAGGGGACAAATTTCCTTACACTCCGTTCATTAAATAGTTCCAGCCTGTTTTTCTGCCTGTCGAAGATGCCGCGAAAATCTCTTCCCATACCAATAGGCCAGTTCATCGGACACGAACGCACACCAAGCACCTGCTCAATTTCCTCTAAGAGTTCCAGAGGGTCTTTGCCGTGCCGGTCCATTTTGTTTATGAAGGTGAAAATGGGGATAGACCTGATGCGGCATACTTCAAACAGTTTTATTGTTTGGGCTTCCACCCCTTTGGCTGCATCTATTAGCATAACTGCGCTGTCGGCGGCATTCAGGGTGCGGTAGGTATCCTCACTGAAGTCCTGGTGACCGGGAGTATCTAAAATATTTATTTTTAAACCTTGGTAAGAAAACTGCATGACACTGGAAGTAACCGAAATACCGCGCTGCTGTTCAATTTTCATCCAGTCGGAGGTTGCATGTTTTCCTGATTTTCTCCCTTTAACAGTACCGGCTAACCGGATGGCCCCGCCAAATAAAAGAAGTTTTTCGGTCAGGGTTGTTTTCCCGGCATCGGGGTGTGAGATGATAGCAAAAGTACGTCTGGTGTTGACTTCTGAGGTAAGCTTATTTTTATGATTATGCATTTGTGCCCTTTCTATTGTAATTTAGTCCTATAAATTATAGCACATTTGAAATTGACCTTTTAAATTATACCACATTTTTTGTTGTATATGAAAACATGAAGCATTTTAATAAAGTTTTATCTTGCATTTGAAAAAACATGTTAAAAAACCAGAGAGTCTTTACCTCTCGTAGTGAAGAATGTTGACCTTTTAAAGCAGCAGGGTCTCAGGCGGGACCTTAAAATCATGCTGGGCCGGATGTGTTGTCCCCGTGGGCATTTCATGGAAGTTTGTTTAGGAGCAATTTTGTTAAAAATAAATGGTGAATAATTGATTCCGGTTTCAAGAAATTGCAGGAAATGATACGCTTGATGAGGTATAATAAATTAAAAGGCGTGGTGGGAGGGTGCTATGTCAGAAAACATAATCCCAAAAGATGTATTGATTTTTAAGTTGTTTAGGTTTACAGAACAAATCAGACATGACGGAAAAATAATTGCCTTTTATCTTTTCGGATCCTATGCTAAAGGCAGGCCAATTCCATCAAGTGATGTTGATTTGGCTGTCCTTTTTGATGAATCTGTTAATAAGGATTACTACCTTATGGAACGACTTAGATTGATGGGCGAGGTGTCAACAGTTCTTGGTATTGATGCGGTTGAACTGGTAGTACTTAATGAATTGCAGCCGGCCCTGGCATACCGTATTATTAAGGATGGAGAATTGTTATATACACGGGATGAAGTGAAAAAGCAGCTGGTTGCTTTTAAGGTGAAGACAATGGACCGGTATTTTGATTTTCAGCCGGTACAAAGGATGTTTTCCGAAAGTTTGGCAAGGCGAACCAGGGAGGGCGGTTTTGGTGGTAGATAAAGAAAAGATCGAACAAAGACTTATGAAACTTGAACAGGCGGTACGTAAATTAAGAGAAATTGCAGAACAATCCTGGGAAGAATACAATAGTAATGAAGCCCTCAGAGACAGGGCAGAACGTAATTTGCAGGTTGCGGCGCAGGCTTGTATAGACATAGCTAACCATATTATTGCAGACAAGGGGTTTCGGACACCTCAGGGGTATGCTGACAGTTTTAATGTACTATTAGAAGAAGGTATTATCCTTGAGGTATTATCTGATAAAATGAAAAGGGTGGCCGGTTTTAGAAATATTCTTGTTCATGATTACCTGGAGATAGATAATAAAATTGTTTATCTGAGCCTAAAACATCTTGAAGATTTTAGTGAGTTCGCAAAACACGTATATATGCTGTTGTAAGCAGCCAAAAACCAAAAGGCCTGACTGTTACAGTCAGGCCTTTTTCCAGCGCGCCCGGCATGGGCTATTTGATTATCCCTAACTGCTTCGCACGAGCAATCGCATCCAAAGCATTATGTACCTCCAACTTTTGATAAGCAATCTTTGTGTGAGTTCTGATTGTGTTAAGGCTTAGACCTGTTTGTTCAACTATCTCGGTGTATTCGCAGAGCTCTAAAGAAAATTTGTCCGGCACTCGCTTGCAATACAGGAAATCTTCTGCTGTTCATATAAAGCCGCAAATGAATCCGGCAGATTGTTTCTGCTTAAAACGAGTATTGTGATCGCCAGGGGAAGTCGCTTCATAACAAATGGGAGCGACTTTATTATTTCCTCATTGGAGATGGAATGGAAATCGTCAAGCACAAGCGCGTATTTAAAATCTTCATAGGTTAACTGAGTTAACAAATCAATAGTACATTCGACGGGAGAAGCATTAAAAGCAGGAGATTTAACTTCCTGCCCGATTTTTTAAGCCATAAAAGAGTTGAAATAGTTTTGCCATAACCGGCGGGAGCATGAACATATATGTACTGATTTTTTGCTGCCTTGTCGAAGGTTGCTTAATATAAAAATAAAATGCGATGTTCTTTTTTACCTTTGCTGCAGCTTTAACCGCTTTTGGTAGGCTAAGCCTGGCTGCCGGATTTTCTTCCTCAACAGCCTGTTTTAACTAAAAATTTGATTGACCGCTAATATACCATCTATTATAATAATATTATAAATTACTAATATAATCATTGAAAAGAGGTGATTATATGCTAGCAGAAAATAACCACAACCACTTGAAGGAGTAGTAAATGTATATGACATCCATGCGTGGAAGATTTCAGGACAGTTAATTTCTTTCAGCATGCTTGGTATCATGCATTCTACTGTCCAACTGGAGCAGAACTGCCATATGCAGGGCCTGACAGTATGCGATATCAGGGAGGCCTACCGGGGAAACGCGTGCCCCATGTATTAAGTTAACCATTTAATAGAATTTGCAGAAAGATGGGAAGGTGATAGTTATGTTTGAATTAATAGCTGATTATATCGTATACAACTTGTTTAATCTCCAGCAAAATACAAGGCTGGGTGACTCGGTTCATTTCTTTATATATGACTCCCTTAAGATTATTGTACTCCTGGCAGCTATGATTTTTGTGATTTCATATATAAGGAGTTATTTTCCTCCGGAAAAAACCAAGAAGATCCTTGGTCATACCAACCGCCTGATAGGGAATATTATTGGGGCTGTGATGGGAGTTGTGACACCTTTTTGTTCATGCTCATCTGTTCCGATATTTATAGGCTTTGTTGAAACCGGGGTTCCGCTCGGAGTGACCTTTTCCTTTTTGATTGCATCTCCACTTGTTAATGAGATATCGGCAGCTATGCTGCTGGGACTGTTTGGGTGGAAAGTAACGCTTCTCTATATTGCCAGCGGCATGATTATAGCCATTGTGGGAGGCATTATAATCGGCAAACTCAAGCTTGAAAAGGAAGTTGAAGATTATGTCTATGAAATAAAGATGGGGCAGTCTGCGGAAATTGAAGAGCTTACCTGGAGAGACAGAGTTAAATTTGCCAAAGATAATGTTTCTGAAATAGTTAGAAAAATATGGGTTTATATTCTCATCGGAATTGGTGTCGGGGCGCTGATACACGGCTATGCTCCGGAAGAATTCCTGGCCAAATATGCAGGTCCGGATAACCCGTTGGCTGTATTTGCAGCCGTAATAATTGGAATTCCCCTTTATTCCAATGCTGTCGGGACTATTCCCATTGCCCAGGCGCTGATAGGAAAGGGGGTTGGGATAGGAACCGCCCTGGCTTTTATGATGGCTGTTACAGCATTGTCCTTGCCGGAAATGATAATATTAAGAAAAGTGCTAAAACCCAAACTAATTGCCATATTTATTTCAATCGTTGGCGCAGCAATAATATTTACCGGATATCTGTTCAACCTGATACTCTAAAATATTGGAGGGGAAAAATTGAAGATAAGAGCAGTTGTGTTAATATTGCTGGTAGCTGCATTAGCTGCCTTGCTGGCTGCCAAGGGGTTCAGGACAAATCCTGTCCCGGATGAGTATACCTCAAATGGGGCAGTTTCCCAGTCTGCAGACCTGATAAAACAGTCCATACAAGACGGTAAGCCTGCCTGGCTCCTGTTTCATTCAAAGACCTGCCAGCCTTGTATAGAGATGGAAAAAGTGTTTAACACACTAAAACCCGAATTTGAAGGAAAAGTGACTTTTGTTGACATCAATGTAAATGACCCGGCTGAGCAGGAACTGTGTGCTCAGTATAAAATACAGTATATCCCCACCACATACCTTCTTGAGCCTGCCGGGAATATTGCGTTTGATTATGTCGGTGTGATACAGCTGGATGAAATGCGGGCCAAACTAAATGCCCTGGCGGGGGAGGGGTAAAATGGAAGATATCGTTACCAACTATCTCTCTCAGGCCCTGACAGGTTACTCTGTACTGGCAGTACTACTGGTTTTTGTCGGAGGGATAGTTACCAGCATAGGTCCGTGCAATATGTCTATGATCCCTGTCCTGATGGCCTATGTGGGCGGGACATCTGAGGTATCCAGGGCCAGAAGCTTTTGGTTATCATTCTTTTTCACCCTGGGAACATCAACTACTTTTGCTTTGCTGGGTGTGATTGCTTCAGTTATCGGCGGGTTTTTCGGTGTCTCCAAATCAGTTTTGGTTTATATTGCTGCTGTGGTGAGCATACTGGTAGGATTGAAAATGTCAGGGGTAATAAATTTTAACCTGCCAAATTACGGAGCGCGAATTCTGCGCAGGCCGCAGCACAAGGGGATTTGGCCGGCATTCTTGATGGGACTTGTGATTGGCCTGGTCGGCTCCCAGTGTGCTACTCCCATACTGTTTGCCATCCTGTCTCTGGTGATGAGCAAAGGACAGATAGCATACGGGGCAGTGCTGCTGTTTATATACGGTCTCGGCAGGGGAGCGCCTGTGATAGCAGCAGGGACTTTTACCGGATTTGCTAAAGGACTTCCCGGTCTGACCCGATGGGCAGGAGTTTTTGAAAAAGCTGCGGGTGTGGTCTTAATAGTCATTGGGCTCTATTTTGCATGGACAGCATGAAAAACGGGGAGGTAATGGCCTTGGAAGAGAGGTTGTTTTCTATGGAAGCAGAATTTTTTAAGGCTTTGGCTCATCCGACCAGGGTGGGGATTTTGAAGCACCTGAAAGAAGGGCCTAAATGTGTCTGTGAATTTACTGAAATATAAGGTGAATTACCCGCAGATTTTTGAAATGCTTGACATGGTGGAGACAATTCTGATATCCCAGGTTCATGATACCCTGATGCTGCTTGATAAACGGCGAAAAGAAGGAGGTGAGTAGTCAAATGGATATTAAAGTGCTTGGTTCAGGATGTGCTAACTGCAACAAACTGGAACAAATGGTATTTGATGTGCTGGCAGAGCTTAGCGCTGATGCAGATGTAAGCAAGGTAACAGATTTTAAGGACATAATGTCCTATGGGGTAATGTCAACCCCGGCGCTGGTTATCAATGAACAGGTTGTGTTTTCGGGTGGAGTTCCCTCCAAGGCCAAACTGAATGAGATTATTGCAACAGAACTGGCCAAAAAGGGATAACGCCGCTAACCGGTCAAAATTATAATGTTTTACGGCATAAAAGGTTTTGCAGCAGGTTAACTGGGCAAAACCTTTTATGCCAAAAACCCGTAGGATATTGTTGATGATGCGGAGGTTATACCTATGCCGATATATCTTGATAATGCGGCCACTTCTTTTCCCAAGCCGGAGGTTGTATACAGGGCTTCCGATGAATTTATGCGCAAGGTTGATGTTAACGCAGGGCGGGGAGCATACAGGCAGGCTCTGGAAGCTGGGGTCGGCTGCAGCTTTATGAAGGAGTTAAGGAACTGGCCGCGTATTTATTTGAAATAGGCAAATATTATTTGGGAGGCTGAGCCAAATGGGGTGAATGGTTCATATGAAAAGGCCGGTGTAGAATTCATGAACAAGGGCCTGTTGAGGAAGCTAAGGGAAGCAGTTTTATCAGGTGAGCAGGAGCTGGCATTGAAGATTGCCGGAACGGCTTTGACAGAAGAAGTACCTGCCGAGGCCTTGGTTGAGCAGGGTTTATATCCGGCAGCATGCGAGTTAGCCCGAAGCTATGGAAATGACGAAACATGTATGGCAGAAATACTGGCAAAATTTGAATTAATTCAGTTGCTGCTTAACGAATTAATTCCAAAACTGCGAGATGAAAGAAAAGGAGCAGAGCGAGGGCGATTATTGATCGGTTCCATACAGGGTAACCTGATAGACTTCGGTAAACTGATGCTGAAAATTCTATTTATTGCATCTGGTTTTGGGGTAATTGACCTGGGGACAGATGTATCTCCTGAAACATTTGCTGAACATGTGCGTATGGAAAAACCTGATGTTCTTGCAATAGCCGTATATACAAAAGAATCTCTGCCCATGGCAGCAAAGACTGTCCAGCTTTTAAAGCAGGATTGTCTCAGGCAAGACCTTAAGATTATGCTGGGAGGCTGGGCGGTAACGCCTGAATTTGCAGCTGAGGCCGGTGCGGATATTTTTGCAGTAACGGCCGAGGAGGCAGTGGAACTTTGTTTGGCTGCCGTGGGGACTTGAATGGTACTGCATATACAGTCAGGACAAAACGGGGAGTGATTTAACTGTGAAAGTAAGTATTAATATTCAGGCAGGAATCTGTGGTTTTGAAACTACTGTCACAGCATGTGGTTCCGGTGTGAAAGAGCCGACTTTAATTGAAATTGAAAGTAACTGTGAAAAGATTATTGCACTGGGTGAGTCTGTCAGGGAAGTCAGAGGACTGGACGAAATAACCCGGGGTTTTGATGGCGTAATTATGTCTGAGGCAAGAAATGTTCTTAGGGGATGCTGCGCCGGTTGTGTAGTTCCGGCAGGCATTTTTAAAGCAACACAGGTTGCGTCTGAGTTAGCCCTGCCTAAAGACATATTAATTTCAATGACCAAAGAGGAAGAATAATGAGTTATGAATGCCAGTATTTGTCCTGTCTGCGGCCGGCAGGGCCAGAGCGTGCCGCTGACTGCCGTGGAGCAGGAAAGATGCAACTGCCAGTATGAAAATCCGGCAGGCAAGTGCTGAAAATTTTATTGGAGGTGTAATTATAATGTCTGTTGATATTAAAAAGAATTTAAACATTGAAATCACTTACTGTGTGGAATGAGGATTTCTTTCCAAGGCCTCCGGTCTGGCGGCCGCTATAGAGAAGGAGTTTGGTATCCCTGCGAAATTGAGGGAAGGTCATAACGGTATCTATGAAGTTTCTGTAAATGGCAATGTAATGTGTACAAATCAGAGTAAATGCAGCATGATTCCAAATGAAGAAGAGATTTTTCGGGTGCTCCGGCAGCTTGGCGTCCAAAAGAAAGAAGCTGCACAGGAGGTTGCTGAGAGCCCCGGAAGACAGGTGAACATTGAATTTATGTATCTTGACCTGAGTGTCTGTAACTGGTGTCAGTCAACGGAATCTAACCTTGATGAAGCCATAGCGGAAGTGGCCCGGGTTTTAAAGGCCACCGGTGTTGATGTGAATGTCAGGAAAATACATGTGCAATCAGAAGAACAGGCCCGTGAACTGGGATTTGTAAGTTCGCCGACAATCCGCATAAATGGACAGGATATTCAGTTGGATGTCAAAGAAGCCTTATGTGATTCTTGCGGTGATCTGTGCGGGGACAGTGTTGACTGCCGGATTTGGACATATCAGGGCAAGGAATATACTGCTCCGCCAAAAGGCATGATAATTGACGCTGTCTTAAGGGAAGTTTACGGTGGTACAAAAGAGAGTACGAAAAAGCCAGCCAAAACAGGCGAGATACCGGAGAATTTGAAAAAGTTTTTTGCAGCCAAACGCCGGAAACAGGATATTGAAATAATCAAAGTAACAGATAGTTGTTGCAGTCCGACTACAGGCGAAAAGTGTACCTGAAGTTAGACGATTACCCGCAGTTTGCGGGTTTTCTTTATGTTATGATCTGATTAAGTTAAACAAAAACTTGCAAATTGCAATAAATAATCATATAATTAGCTCAGGGGGTGAAATGAAGTTGGAAAACGTCCACGAGTTGATCCGGATTTTAGTCCAAAGGTTTGGATTGCTGAACGCAAGTTGTTGTGAGAACTGTTTCGGGGAAGGAGTTTCACTGGTTCAAAGCTATATCCTGTTTGAGATTAGGAGGGAAGAAAATCCTGCGATGTATCAGGTCGCGGAAGCTCTGGGGATAGATATCACGACATTTAGCCGGCAAATTAAATCCTTAGAAAATAAATGCCTGGTTACAAAATCGCCCGATCCCGATGACCGGCGGATTAATATACTGGCGCTTACCTCTGAAGGCAAAAGGATAACAGACCAGATCGATATGCGCATGAATAGTTATCTTGAGCAGCTTTTTTCCTGTTTCACAGAGTTTGAACGAGAGGTAGTGATTAAATCAATGAAACTGTTAAATAAAGCTTTATTCAAATCGGAAATGTGTTGCGATATAAAATAATTATCCAGTAGGATATTTGCAAAAAACAAGTAAAAGCCAAATAATTGCATGAGGAGGTAACAATATGAATCCAGACAAAACAGCTGAAGTTGTCAGGGCAGCCTATGGGTCCATTGCCAACCAGCAAAGCGGTTGTGGCTGTGGCGGTTCTTGCGGGGATGACGCAGGGGAATTTGCCAAATCTCTTGGGTATTCTGACAGTGATCTTAGCGTTATACCTACGGAAGCCAATTTGGCGTTAAGCTGTGGGAATCCCACCGCGATTGCCGGCCTAAAGGAAGGTGAAACAGTTCTTGATCTCGGTTCCGGAGCAGGTTTCGATTGTTTTCTGGCAGCAGCTAAAGTTGGTCAGTCAGGCAGAGTCATCGGTGTTGACATGACACCGGAGATGATTGGAAGGGCAAGGGACATAGCCTCAAAAGACCACAATGCCAATGTTGAATTTAGGCTTGGTGAAATTGAAAATTTGCCTTTAGCAGATAATTCGGTTGATGTAGTGATAAGTAACTGTGTTATTAATCTATCTGCCAATAAGGCCAGGGTTTTTCAGGAAATATACAGGGTGCTTAAGCCTCACGGAAGGGTGGCCATATCTGATATTGCTCTGCTAAAAGAGCTTCCTGAAAAAACCCGGATTAGCATGGAAGCTTATGTGGGTTGTGTTGCCGGTGCAATGCTGATTGATAAGTACAAAGAGGTGGTTGAAGCATCCGGATTAAAGGATGTGAAAGTGACCGTTAAAGGTTCTTCGATTTGCCTGGATCCGGATACCAAAGACCCGATAGGGAGGGCTATGCTGGACAGCCTGGAAGAAGGCCAGTCACTCCAGGACTATGTTGTCAGCGCTTATATTGAGGCAACAAAGTAAAAGGGAGAAACTAAAATGACCATTATTGGCATTGCCCTTATTTATTTTTACAGGAAGAAAGGCCCTAAAAAAGGTTGACGTCAGCAACTAATAAAAGTATAATTTAGTTGATGGGGTCAACCAAATTAGAAAGGAAGAGCTCTAGAGTGGATAAAAACATTTCGGCAATCTATAATTCGCTGCAGGAGGTAGCATGGTATTTCGGAAACAAAGGATTTGACGGGGAATGCTGCGGGGACCTTTCTTTAGTTGAATTTATGACATTAAAAAAAACGTTCCTTAATAAAAATTTTTCAATACAGGACATAGGAAATGCATTGAATTTTACGAAAAGCGGAGCTACCAGAATTGTTGACCGCTTGGTAAGTAAGGGATACCTCACACGTGAACGTTCTTCCGTTGATGGGCGGGTTTGCTGTGTTTCAGTTACGGAAAAAGGAACAGAAATGATAAATGAGACCATGGGAAAAAATACTGCCCAGCTTCAAGAAAGGTTGAAAGACCTTGAACCACAGGTAGTGGATGTTATTAAAGATGCATTGGAAACTTTATTAACAGCAATAGAGCGGTAAGAGCTCAGATAGTCTAAAATTTTGCATCTAACTGGGGGGGTATATGTGAATTCACTTACAAGCACAATAAAATATTTTATTGTCATAACTGCGGAGCTTACGGTATTGTTTCTGGGAATCAGCACGATTGTGGCATTAATCCTTATGTATATATCTCAGGAGAAAATTAAAAACTGGATGTCAGGTAAGGGTATATGGGGTAATTTTATTGGAGCATTTATCGGGGCCTTGACACCTTTCTGTGCTTGTTCCACTATTCCGCTGACTCTTGGTTTTTTGGAAGCCGGAGTCACATTTGGCGCTGTGATATCATTTGTGATTGCTTCGCCCTTATTGAATCCTATAATACTGACCATGCTGGTGGCCTTGATGGGCTGGAAGGCAAGCGTAATCTATTTTATTATTGTGTTTGGCGGGACTGTTATTTTTGGAGTAATCCTGGAAAAAGCAGGTGGGTCCAAGCTTGTTAAGGGAGTCCGAATAAAAGGAGGTGAGCAGAAAGATAATGAAGAAATGCCCAAGGCTTTTAAATCCAAATTGAGGCTGTCTTTTATTAAAGCCTGGGGAGACTTCAGGGGTGTCTTAATTTATCTGCTGGTCGGTGTCGGTATTGGGTCAATTATTTACGGCTATCTGCCGCAGGATTTTGTATTAAAAATTGCCGGTCCGGATAATCCTTTTACCATCCCAATTGCAGCGCTAATAGGCATTCCCCTGTATATTCGTGCAGAAACGGCGATACCAATCGGAGTAGCCTTAATGCAAAAAGGTATGAGCATTGGAGCTGTAATCGCTCTAATTATTGGCGGGGCAGGTATGGCAATTCCCGAAATGAGTATGTTAGCAGGTATATTTAAGAAAAAATTGGTAGCAGCTATTATTATGGCGATTTTTCTTACAGCTGTTATTGGCGGATATATTTTCAATATGATTTTATAGGCAATACGTGAAAATGATTTCAAAAATTAATATGAAACATGAAAGGGGGAAACATGTTAATGAATAACGAAAATAAGAAGAAGGGATTATTTGAAAGCCTTTTTGGCAGCAAGAAAGATAAAAAAGGATCATGCTGCGGCAGTTTCCAGATAGAAGAATTGCCGGAAGAGAATACCGAAAAGAAAGATTCTGAGGCTTCCTTAAAGAAGCAGATTTGAGACAGAGCTTCAGGATGCATTGGACAGATTTAGAATTTAAAAAGTATTTTGAGTGGATACAGGCATCACATTTGCTGTGAAGCTTGTATCTTTTTTTGCCAGTTTTTAGATATAACTATTCCTGATAGGGGTATAATTTAATCCTATTACCCGAATTAGTATGTGCATGTTATAATTAGCACAAGCGGTAGTGTAAATTATTTCCAAAAATAGTGAGAATTAAATCAATTCTGACAACTTGGAGTTGTAATAATTAATTTGTCTCCATAAGGCAGTGCTTTGGTATCCAAAAAAACATATTTTAAAAGGAGAGGTGGGTTAGCAACAAGGCAAAACTCAAGCACTGCCGGCTGATGCCATAAGCAATTATAAAACACAAACGAAAGGGGAAATTATCAGATGCATTATTTATCAAAAAGAACAGTATTTTTAAGCCTTATGATGATACTTCTTCTAGTTGCAGCCGGGTGCAGTTCTTCCGGTGTCGCCCAGAATAACGTACCTGCTGCCAGTGAAACGGAAACTTCAGTTGCTGCAGCAGCTCTAAAACTCCATCCGGCAAGCCCGGAAACAGTAGCTACCAGTACTGAATCATTGGGAGCTTTTTCCCTTGATGAAATCGGCCCGTCTGACATTGTAGATGTTGCTTTTGTTGAATCCAAGGTTAAAGATTCCGGATGGGTAATAATTGACGCCCGTTCTGCTGAGGATTATGCCAAGGGACATATCCCGGGAGCTGTTAACTTTGGCGGCAAAGGTCTCGTTACTGTTCTCAAGCACCCAATGGATGGCCGTGTCCTGCCTGCCGAAAAATTTGCCAAGTTAATGAGTGAAATGGGAATCAGCAATGACATGGACTTGATTGTCTATGGAAAAGCCAATGATTATCATGTATTTATCGAAGGCTCTCCGCTTTATTACGGGGCAAAATCATTCCACTACATGAACGGTGGTTACGAGGCATGGCAGAAAGCAGGCCAGTCAGTTGAAACGGATCCCGTGAAACTGTCACCGGCTACTTTTACTGCCAAGTCTGTTAACCCCAATATGTATGTTTCCACATATCAAATGGCTGAAATCGCTTCAACAAAGGATCCCAATTACTACCTCATCGATGTTCGCAGTAAGGATGAGTATAATGGTATCGGCTTTGGCACTACCCGTGCCGGAAGGATTCCGGGAGGAATCTCCTATCCGGTAGATATTAACATGGATAAAGAAGCCGGAGTACTTGCAGTTGATAAATTTGCAGAACTTTATAAGGATGTTCCTAAAGACAAGACAGTTATTGTTTATTGCCACCGCGGCTGCCGGACCGCCTTCTCCTTCCTTGCTCTCCGCAGCTTAGGTTATAAGGACGTCCGGGTTTATGAAGATTCCTTTGTAGTTTATGGCAACTGGCTTGATTTGCCTGTAGAAGAAGAGCATTTCCTTAACCTGCGCGGTGATTTTAAGACAACGGTTGAGAGGGCCGAAATCCTATGGAAAGAAGCAGGTAAAAGCTAAATAATTACATCCTTTTTTAAAAAGGTGTCTTTTAAGTTATTGGGGAAGGAGATTAGTAGTGATTAAAGAAAAAAATAATCTGGAAGAGGGAAAAAACTCCCTGCTGAGCAGGAGAAAATTTCTGATAGGCGCAGGAGCTTTGGCGACATCCGGTGTACTGGCTGCCACAGGTCTGGTGGGATGCGGGGCGAAGGAAAAGCCCGCTGGGACTTCAGCTGAACCGGGTGCAACCCCATTATCTTCCGGTGGTAAAGTACCATGGAAATATCAAAAGTTGGATGTTGAGCTGGTAAGGAAAAGAGGATATGAAGCTTATTTTAAGTATGGCTGAGGTTATGGAGCCGCAGAAGCGTTGCTTCTGACTCTGAGAGAATCATCCGGGGGGCCGTGGGATAATATTCCAATTGAAATGTTCATATACGGCGCTGGTGGAGCATATTCATGGGGTACTTTATGCGGAGCTTTAAATACCAGTATGGCCATTATGTGCCTTGCTTCAGAAAAACATGCCGAAATAGGCAATGATTTAATCGGATGGTACACCGAGTTTCCATTCCCGTCCGACAAAATGGATGCTTATTCCCATTTTCCCAAACAGCATCAGACAATATCCAAATCACCTCTGTGCCACGTATCTGTAAGCACGTGGGCCAATGCTGCTGACTCCATTCAAAGGATTAATGAAAAGGCAAAGAAAGATCGCTGTGCCAAGGTTACCGGTGATACGGCTGCCAGGGCAGCAGAACTCCTGAACCAGGCTCTTGGCGGCAAGGTTGTTCCTCTGTACAAGGTTCCTGAGGAATTTAATCACTGTATGCAGTGTCACCAGGGAGAGAAGAGTACTTTGGATAACCAACAGGGGAAAATGAACTGTAATCTGTGTCATGATGTCGCTGACGATCATCCGGCGAAGACGCAGTAATCTTTTTAAAAAACAATTATAAATATAATGAGCTGAAACACAGCCGGACCCTTTCTTATAGCGGTTCGGCTGTGTTTCCTAATAGACATCTCAGGGGTGTTTGCTGCTCTAATCGTGATAGGGATTATAGGAATCATGTAGGTACGCTAAAGAAATTCTTGAATTGTATGATTCCCTGGAGGAGGAGATTGACAGCCTTCAGCAGAATAAAATGCAATAGGTGTTATTTTTTATATATATATAGAAGGTGATATATTTGAATACGGAAGAATTATGGGCCATCTATAGTTCCAGCCTGAAGACCTATATAATGAAACATATACCGGATAAATATGAAGCAGAAGATATACTTCAGGAAGTCGGCATTCGAATGCAAAAAAATGCAAACAGAATTAAAGATATAACCAATGTTGAGGCCTGGTTGTACCGGATAGCCCATAATTTAATAGTGGACTATTTCAGAGGAGCAAACAAGCATTTACTGACAGACCATATCAATGAAATACCCGTTCCAGCCGCAACTGAGCAGGAGAACTATAACAAAGAGGCGGCGGAGTGCTTGCTAAAACTTCTTGAATATCTTCCTGACACATATAAAGAAGCCATTATTGAAAGTGATTATAATGGTAAGAAGCAAAGCCTGTTAGGTCAAAAATGGGGATTAAGCAATTCCGGAAGCAAAACCAGAATCCAGCGGGCACGGAAAAAATTAAAAAAAGTGCTGCTTAGTTGCTGTGAAGTCAAATCAGATAACGCAGGGAATATAATAGATTTTTATAATAAAGAAAATGATGGAACTGAATTTTCGTGTATAAAGTGTTAGAATAAATGCGTCCTTTTGTTGATGCCTCCGTCTTTATTTATGAAAACACTATTACAGGGAGGTATTTAAATGAAAAAACTTATAATTGAATGGAAACATCTTGATGTTGAAGGGGAGACCTGCAACCGTTGTTATGATACGGGTGAAAATCTTAATCAGGAAGTAAAAAGATTAAACAGAGCGTTGCAACCACAGGGCATCGAGGTAGAATGGTTTGAGACCAAACTCGATGATACCCAGATTCCTCAATCAAATACTATCTTATTCAATGGAGTTCCTATTGAAGACATCTTGGATATTAAGGTATCAGAGAACTTCTGTGAGTCCTGTACTGCTTTACTGGGAAATGAAACTTACTGTCGAACCATTACATATGAAGGCTGCGAGTATGAAGACATACCTGCCAAGGCCATCCGGCAGGCGGCATTTAAGGTATTAGGCATAGAAGAAGCGAAAAGGGTGCCGATGGCAAATTCCGGCTGTTGTAATAACAGCGGCTGCTGCTAATTTCAGAAAAAAATTCTATTAGAACTATTCGGGCGGGGCATATGTTCCCTCCCGTTTTTGTTGTTTTGAAGTGGAACAGGTGAATTTTGAGACGGCGGGTTTTGAATGTGCCCTGATACCTTTTGACATCTGTGTTGAAGCTGAGTTGATGGGGTGTAAAATAAAGTATTTTCGCAATAGCAACGAATCAATATATCCGAATATAAAGAAACGTTTAATTATAGAACCAAACGAAATCGAAGGAGTGGAGGCTCCTGATGAGGTTATGGGGAGATGAGGTCAGGTTAAAGATACTGCAAATGCTGACAGAACGTGAAATGTGTGTCTGTGAAATAATTGACTGGCTGGACATGTCCCAGCCGGTAGTTTCCCATCACCTGAAAATTCTCAGGCAGGCCGGGCTGGTGAAAGACTGCCGGGACGGGAAGTGGATATATTACTCCTTAAATGAAAACCCGGGGAGGTTGTTACTGTTCTAATCCCTGAATTTGTAACCTCCAAATGGTGGCACCGTTTTCTGCATAACCAAACCGGGTTAATGCTGCAGAACCTCTTGGTGCTGAAGACAGATGTGGTTGTAACGGCAGTCCCGTTCCACTTACAGAATAAACGTGCCTGAGCAGTAGGATGCCCCATCGGAGGATGCTAAACTTGCTCAAAATTAAACAACATCAGTCCGATGGATGTTCGAACCAAGGCTAAGTGTTCGTAATGGACGATATTTAGTTTCTCAAACCTCAAGGGAAATGAACTGAATACATTAAAACCATGACCACAAAAATTTGGTTCTGTAGGGAAATAACGTTTTATGTCGAAAAGAGTAATAAAATAGTAGTAATTGGAATATGGGGGGTGTTGGGAATAAAGCTAATTAAATTGAGCTTAATAGTTATCTGTATCATGCTGACCTCTGCTATGCCCGCTTTTGCAGAAAATGCGGCAGATGTACAGGGGCACTGGGGAGAAAAAGAGATAAATCAATGGATAGAACAAGGATTTATCACAGGATATGCCGATGGGACATTTAAACCGGACCAGAATATAACCAGGGCCGAGTTTATAACAATCCTGAACAAAGCGTTAGGGCTTAAGGAGAAAACAGAGGACAATTTTAAGGATGTTCCCCAACGTGCCTGGTATGCCGGGGAATTTGCAAAAGCCAGGTATGCAGCATATATTTCAGGTTACAATGACGGCAGCGTTAGACCGCAAAACAATATTTCGCGGCAGGAGGTTGCAGTACTTGTGGCCAATCTTCTGAGGTTAACTGAAGCCAATAATTTGATGACAGTGAAAAAATTTAGGGACGCGGCTTCTATACCTGCCTGGAGTAAAGCATGTATTAACCAGCTGGCAGTTAAGGGATATATTAATGGTTATGCAGACCAGACTTTTCATCCCACGGCACCTATCACCAGGGCTGAGGCTGTTGCCATGCTAAACAGGGTTTTGGGCCAAATAATAAGTGAACCCAAGACTTATGGACCTGAAACAGGGCAAGAGGTGATTAACGGCAACCTTACCCTGACCAGTCAGGATATTATATTACAGAACCTGACCGTGGCAGGGGATATGTACTGCACTGCAGGTATTGGTGAAGGTAATGTCTATGTTAAGGATTCAGATATTAAAGGTAATATTATTATCAGCGGCGGGGGAATAAACTCTGTAATTTTTCTGAATACCTCTTCCCAAGGAATTATCATTTATAAAAACAGCGGCAGGGTACGTGTTGTAGCCGAAGGGGATACTTCTTTAAACAAAGCGGTTTTGGAGACCCCGGCAATATTGGTGGAACAGGATGCCCGGGGCAAAGGATTCAGTGATGTTGAGATAATTGTCATCAAACCGGGGGAAGCAGTTGAGTTGGATGGGGATTTCCAAAATGTTTCCATAGCTGCAAAGATTGAAGTGAGTATAACGGGAAATACCAATATAAATAATATTGAAATTGACAGTTCGGCAGAAGGCAGTCAGATTGATATAGACAGCAGTGCAAGTATAAATAATGTTATTATTAATGCGGGCATCCAGATCACCGGCAGCGGAACGATTGATGCTGCAGTTGTTAATGCCAATAATGTGACAATTCAGCAGAAGGTGAACCGGGTAACGGTGTCCCAAGCAGTGCAGTCAACTAATGTGGGAGGCCAGGAGATTAATGAGCCGGGAGTGGTGACAACTCCTGTGGCAGGCGGCAGCGGAAGCTCTAATTCCACTCATGCTCCGGCAGCAGGTCAAGATACGGGGGCTGTAAATGAAGATGAAAGCGTATTAATAGATGTACTGGCGAATGACACCGATGCCTTGAGTCATACGCTGACAGTCACCGGCTTCACCTATGAAATCAGTGACGGCAATGGCGGGACCGCGACAGCCACGGTTAGTGTAACCATAAATGCGGTCAACGATGCCCCGGCTACGGTCAATGATACTGCTGCAGTTGACCAGGATAGTACTGTGCTGATAGATGTAATAGCCAATGATACGGATGTTGAGGGTGATACCCTGTCAATCACGAGCCTCACCCAGGGGACTAACGGTATGGTGTCCAAGGAAGGAGACAGCCTGAGGTATACGCCTGATGCCGGTTACACCGGAGCCGACAGTTTTACCTATAATATCAGTGACGGCAACGGCGGTACCGCAACAGGCACAGTAAGTGTTACGGTGAACCTTGCCGGGCCTTTGTTATCAATGGATATAGACGAACCTTTCTGGATAACAGAACGTTTCCCGGTATCAATAACTCACACGGGGACTTATGAATTCAGAACAAGTTTTTATTCTTTCGATTGCGATACCATCCTGTATGTTTTAGATGCAGCTACAGCTGGCAATATACTGGGATCTAATGATGATTACACCGATTTATATGCCTGTGTTATCTTAAACCTGGACCCGGGAACATATTACGTAAAGGTTGAAGAGTTTTCAGCAAGTTATCTTTATTGTCACTTAGAAGTTTCTGAATTGTAGTATATAAAAAAGGCCTGACCGCTCCGGTCAGGCCTTTCCCTCGTGCGCCCCGCATGGGCCTTTTTCTAGCACTTTCCCCTAAAATACTTTCTTACAGTTCAAATGTGTCTGCACATTATCCAGGACTTCACCGAACCTCTGGAAGTGGACAACTTCACGCTCCCGGAGGAACTTGAGGGTATCATTGACACAGGGGTCATCACTTAAGTTGAGGATGTTTTCATAGGTGGCCCTGGCCTTTTCCTCAGCGGCCATATCCTCGACCAGGTTTGCCACCGGGTCTCCCTTGGCGGCAAAGTAGGCCGCGGTAAAGGGTACTCCCCCGGCATTCTGCAGGAAGACATCCTTGCCGTGGTTGGCGTAATAGGCTTCCAGCCCGGCTGCCTTGGCCTGGGCGGGGGTTACCCCCTTCATCAGCTTATAGAACAGTGTGGCAATGATCTCCCAGTGTGCCAGCTCTTCGGTCCCAATATCTGTAAGCACTCCTTTGGCCATTCCTGTCGGCATTGTATACCGCTGTGTCAGGTAGCGGTTGGCTGCTGCCGCTTCCCCGTCGGAGCCGCCGTACTGTTCCAGGACTATTTTCGCAAGCCGTGGGTTGGGGCCGCTTACCCGGACAGGGTATTGAAGCTTTTTCTCATATATCCACATACTATCTTAGCCCTCCTTAGTACTCGATTTGCCACGGCCATGGCTCGTCAATCCAGCGCCATGGGTGCTGGCTGGGGGAAGTGCCGAAGTTCATCAGGGGACCGTAGCATTTTTCGTATTCAAACTTGAGTTTTTTCAGACACTCAGTGACCTGGTTATATTCTGCCAATGCCTTGATATCAGCAGGATGTGTGTCCAGGAAGAGGTTAAGTTCAACGGCAGTAAATTCGTAGCTCATTATTTCCTTGAGCAGGTGTGCCTGGTGAGAAATTTTCCTATTCATAGCTACCTCCTGTCATTATTACCATTCAGATGTACACGGATGGGGAGTATAAGGTCTCACAAGTTCCGGAAAGATAGTGCCATGGTACAGGCCGATTTCCGGGTCAAATACCAGCCTCATATACTGGTAAGGTGTCCATGCCTGTGCCAGCCGGGCCTGGGGAAAGCACGCTCCTATTGGCTCCGGAGGCAGACAGTTGTTATATTCTCTCAACATTTTTTGACCCCCTCTAAACAGAGTTATTCCTATGTTTAGGATATGCAGAAAAACCGGTATTTGTTATTCGTCACCCAATATGTAAACAAAAAAAGGAGTCTCATTCCGAGACTCCGCATTTACGCCCTAGGAATACATTTTCCATTTCCCCTCTCATAATACATTTTTCATATTGAGGGCTTCTTTTTCAGGGACGTGTTTGATAAGCAGCTTTAGTTCCGCCATTTCCGACATAAAGCCGGATAGGTCCCTGGTGTCCATGAATTTTTTAGTCCGGGACATTGATGTATTTATCTGGTCCAGTTCGATGTGGTCAATCAGGATGGTCCATTTGACGATGGTCCGTTCCCATATGGCATGAAGTTTGGAAAAGTCAGATTCGGCCTGCTGCCAGTCATCATTGGCAACACTTTTTTCAATTCGTTCAGCCATAACCAGGAGTTCATTTGCGGTGCTGTCAAGATAATAATAGGCATAGGTTCCGAAACCCAGGAGAAGGGCTAAAATCACTATTGTAGCGACTACAATTTTCAATTTTTTCACCTCTGTTATTTCGCTTCTTTACCTGACTTAAGCTGGCAAAAGAGCTTATCCTCGGTATCCAGACAGGCAAAAAGAACATCTTTGGGACTTGCTATCCCCAGGTCTTCAAGCTCCTGATACAGCCACTCAATATTCAATTTCAATTTCGCCAAATTCCTGTGAATGACATGTCCGTCCATTATCAGGGTATAGGGAAGCCCTTCATATTTTGTGGGAAGATTTAAATCTTCCGGTATCACAGGTCTTTTTTGAGACTTTTCGATAACGCTGAGCTGGCCGCTGGTTTCCAGAATGGCAAATTCAACATCTGAAATGTTGGGGACATCTTTTGCTCTAAGTTGTTCCATTAGGTCACTAAGGTTATACCTCAGCCGCTTGAGTTCAGATTCGACGATTTTTCCGTTTTCGATGAGGACACTGGGGGTGCCGCAGATAAAACCCCTGGCCCGGTCACTCTTTAAAGAAATATAGGACAGGATAACCTGAGCGGCAATAAGTGTCAGAATCGGGGTAATGCCGTTTATTAAGGGTATGCCCGGACTCTCCATAGGTATTGCGGCCAATTCCGACAGCATTAGGGTGACTACCAGTTCAAAGGGCTGAAGCTGGCCGATCTGTCTCTTGCCCATGATGCGCATGGCCATAACTACAAAGACATAAAGTATCAGGGTGCGAACAAGAACAATCAGCAAAACGCTGTCCCTCCTCTTGTCTAACACAAGTCTCTTTATTTTAACCACGAGGCAGGTCTTTTATTACAGGCAACTATTCAATCCCCTATAAATTCCATTCAGTGGGCAATTATGCTGTTTCGTCCCTAAACAATAGAAAAACTACTCTCGTAGTGATACAGTAGTATTAGGTTAAAAGGTCGATAAGAGTTTTAAAACCCCCTATCATGAAAAGGGAAGGAAGGCCATGAGTATGTTATCCTCAGTTCTTGCGATTGTGATAATTATCTTGATTGGAGCCAGTCTGCTGACTTTATTGGGGATTGTGTTATCACTGGGACACTATGACAAAAAAGAGGTTATTGCCAAATTTGAAAGCGAGCCTGACGATCCTAGCCGGTGGAGCCATTGGCCGGAATGCAGCTAAACGGAACTCGATAGGATGCCCTTGAATTATATATTGAATTATTTGAATGCACCTGTGACAGGATATTTATCCTGTCATTTTTATGTTTGCGAGGCATAAAATTTATCTTTTCCACACATGTATTCACTATCACAAGCTGCGGAAATTAGCTGTAAGTATAATCTTACATGTAAAGAAAACATACACAATAATAGTATTAAGTGATAGTGCCTGAAAATAAAGAGTTTCCACGTTGTGTTTAAAAAAGCATAATGCATACTTTGTGTTCATTTGACGGCAAAATGTGACAAAATTCGGCTGGCATCAAATTTGCATATATAGTGTATGGGGTTCAAAAAACTAATCCATCGGAAGGAGGACTATTTCATTTGCAGATTTCACGAAGAAGCTTTCTCAAATTATCCGGGGCGACCACATTATCAGTTATGCTGGCAGACTTGGGTTTCGACCTTTCACAGGCTTCTGCCCAGGTTCAGGGGTTCAAAATTAAGTCAGCCAAAGCAACTCCAACCATCTGCCCGTACTGCAGTGTGGGCTGCGGTATCCTGATTTACAACGAGAACGGTAAGCTGGTTAATACCGAAGGGGATCCGGATCACCCTATTAATCAGGGGTCACTCTGCAGCAAGGGAGCAGCCGTTTACCAGCTGCATGAAAATGAGAGAAGGCTCAAAAAGCCCCTTTATCGGGCTCCCGGAAGCGACAAATGGGAAGAAAAAGACTGGGAATGGATGATAGAAAAGATAGCTCGGAAAGCAAAAGAGACCAGGGATGCAACTTTTACAGTCAGGGATACAGTAACTGATTCCAAGACCGGACAAGCTCTTGACATAACTGTTAACCGGACTGAGGCGATAGGATGCCTGGGAGGCGCCGCTCTGGACAACGAAGAATGCTATCTGTTGCAAAAACTCATGAGGGGAATGGGCCTGGTATTTATTGAGCACCAGGCGCGTATCTGACACTCTTCCACGGTTGCCGGTCTGGCGCCATCATTTGGAAGAGGGGCAATGACTAATCACTGGATTGATTTAAAAAACACTGATCTCGCTCTGGTTATTGGGGCCAACCCTGCGGAAAACCACCCCATTTCCTTCAAGTGGCTAACCAAAGCCAAAGAGGACAGGGGTGCTAAAATTATCCATGTAGACCCGCGGTTTACCAGGACATCCGCCAAGGCTGATATCTATGCAAAGTTACGTTCAGGCACTGACATAGCCTTCATAGGCGGGATATTTAATTATCTCCTGCAAAATGGCCTCTATAATAAAGAGTATGTCCTGAATTACACTAATGCTCCGCTGCTCACTAATCCCGGTTATCAATTTGCAGACGGTCTCTTCAGCGGATATAACCCGGAAAAGCGGAGTTACACTGTTGATACCTGGAAATACCAGACTGATCCTGAAGGTAAACCCTTAAAGGATATGACTTTAGCCAATCCTTTCTGTGTGCTTAACCTGATGAAAAAGCACTATGAGCGGTACGATATTGACACAGTTTGCAAGGTAACCGGCACACCCAGTGATGTTTACAAAAAGGTTCTGGAAAGTGTTGCTGCCATGGCGGCCCAAGATAAGACCATGACGATTATGTACGCAATGGGAACCACCCAGCATACTGTGGGGTCACAAAATGTGCGCTCCTATGCCATGCTGCAGCTTCTTCTGGGTAATATCGGGCTGCCTGGCGGCGGGGTCAATGCCATGCGCGGTGAATCCAATGTCCAGGGTTCCACTGATATGGCATTACTGTTCCACATCCTGCCTGGATATATCGGGACACCTGCAGCCAAACCTGAGCATGCCACACTCCAGGCTTATAATGAAACAGAAACCCCCAAGACCGGTTACTGGTCCAATAAACCCAAGTTTATGGTAAGCATGCTTAAGGCCTTCTGGGGTAATGCTGCTATTAAAGAAAATGAATTTGGTTATCAATACCTGCCCAAACTGAATGCAACAAAAAACTACTCTCATATAGCGTTGTTTGAGGCTGCTGCCAAAGGTGATCTGAAGGGCTTATTTGCCTTTGGACAGAACCCGGTGGTGGGCGGACCCAATTCAGACCTGGAAGCCAAAGCCCTGGAGAACTTGGACTGGATGGTTGGGGTGGATCTCTGGGAGACTGAGACCGCAGCCTTCTGGAATCGTCCCGGGGCCAAACCGGCTGACATCAAAACTGAGGTGTTCCTCCTGCCGGCGTGTGCTTCCTATGAGAAGGAAGGTACTGTCTCCAACAGCGGGCGCTGGATCCAGTATCGCTGGAAGGGTGTTGAACCGGCGGGTGAATCAAAGGCTGACCTGGATATCATTAATGAATTGGGCAATGTCCTGAAAAAGCTTTATGCAGGTTCAACCAGGCCTGAAGATGCACCAATCCGTGACCTCCTTTGGGATTATGGCCAGGATATGTGTGATATAGACAAGGTATCCCGGGAAATTAACGGTTATAATACCACTACCGGAAAATTGGTTCCAGGGTTTGCCAAACTGATGGATGACGGTTCCACATGCTCCGGAAACTGGATTATGTCAGGAATGTATCCTGAAGAGGGTAAAAATCTAACCCAGAGAAGGGACAACAAGGACACATCAAAAATCGGGACATACCTGAACTGGTCCTTTTCCTGGCCTGCTAACAGGCGGATTATCTATAACAGGTGTTCTGCCGATTTGACCGGCAGGCCGTGGGCAGGTGATAAGGCGGTTATCTGGTGGGATTCCCTCCAGAGCAAGTGGGTCGGTGAAGATGTGCCGGACTTTAATGGTACACTGGCCCCTGCAAGTCCAGGGGGCTGCAACCCGTTTATCATGAAGCCCGAGGGCCTGGGAGGCCTCTCTGGAGTCACTGGAATGAAAGAAGGGCCGTTCCCGGAACACTACGAACCATGGGATACTCCTCTGGAGAAAAACCCCTTCTCAGGACAACTGCTTAACCCTGTTGTCAAGGTATGGCGTCCTGAAGAAATGGGTACTCCTGATAAATTCCCCATAGTGGCTACAACTTACCGGCTTTCCGAGCACTGGCAGGCAGGCGCCATGACCAGAAATGTACCCTGGCTGGCAGAGCTTTTCCCTGACATGTTTGTGGAAATCGGTGAAGACCTGGCCAAAGAAAAAGGAATCAACAATGGTGACATGGTGGTCGTAAAATCTGCCCGGGGAGAAATAAAGTGTTATGCCATGGTCACCAAGCGTTTTGAAGCCTTCGATCTGGGCGGGCGCACGGTTCACCAGGTGGGGCTGCCATGGCATTATGGGTTTAAGGGGATTGCTACAGGCGAGACTGCCAACAAACTCACTCCTCATATCGGTGACGGTAATACCATGATACCTGAATATAAGGCCTTCTTGGTCGACGTAAGGAGGGCTGGCTAATGGCAGAACAAATGGGGTTGCTTATTGATGTCAGCAAGTGCACCGGCTGCCGCGGCTGCCAGGTTGCCTGCAAGCAGTGGAACAACCTGCCGGCAACGGCCACGGCTTTTTCCGGGAGCTATGAAAACCCGCCCCGGATTGAGGGTAATACCTGGACAAGAGTTAAATTTGCCGAGGACAGGCAGAGTGATGGGAGTGTCCGGTTCCTTTTCCGGAAAACCCAGTGCATGCACTGCACTGAGGCCAGCTGTGTGGCCGTATGTGCATCAGGGGCTGCCACCAGAATGGATAACGGAACTATTGTTATTGACCAGGACAAGTGTGTTGGCTGTAAAAACTGTGTTGTCGCCTGTCCCTTCGGCGCTGTCGGATTTGACCCGCAGACAGGGACCAGCAGGAAATGCCGGGCGTGTTATGAAAGGGTTACCAACAACATGCCTCCTGCCTGTGTCAAAACATGCCCACCGGGAGCCCTGCAGTCCGGTAAACGCGAAGATATCCTGGCAGTGGCTGAGAAACGTGTCAGCCAGCTAAAGGCTGCAGGTAAAGAGGCATACATATATGGACAAAAGGAACTGGGCGGCACCGGCGTCGTCTATGTTCTTGATGCTCCTCCAAAAGTATACGGGCTGCCTGAAAACCCAAGGCCTGCCACGGCAAGTGTGGCAAGAAACTGGCTGGGTGTTCTGGCAGGAGCGGGGATTCTGGCTTTTGCACCCTTTAAACTCCTGTTTGGTGATAAAGGGTCAGATGTGGAGAATTCTCCAGGAACGGGGGTGGATGAAAATGCATGAAGTTAACTGGCCGGCGCTAATTGCTGTATACCTGTTCATGGCCGGAGTTGGCACTGCTGCTTTCTATACCGGTGTTCTTGCTGATATATTCAGCAATGGTAAGTACCGGAAATTGGCCAAATACGGAGCATATATCGGTGTACCTCTGATAGTTGGCGGTGTGTTGATGCTGCTTTTCGATCTGGGTAAACCGATGAGTTTTTGGAGGTTTTTGCTGCATTTTAACGCCAGTTCGACAATGTCAATCGGGGTTTGGCTGCTTTCAGCCTTTATAGTACTCGGTGGTCTGAATGCACTGACCTGGCTTGCTGAGGAGAAGTTCGCCGGGAACTCCGGAATCCTGGGAGCCTTTAAGAATAAGGCAGGTCTCAGGAGGTTTACCGGATTGGTTGGGATGCCCGTAGGATTACTTACGGCCGGATATACCGGGGTATTGCTGGCAAGTACATCCTCTGCCCTTTGGAGCAGTACATCCTATTTGGGACTGCTTTTCCTGATTTCGGCGACATCCACCGGAATAGCCGCATTGATGCTGGTATTGGCATGGCGTAAAGAGGACTTTGCTGTAATCCAGAAGCTGGCCAAGGCAGATGCGATGGTAATCGTATTTGAAATGATTGTGTTCTGCCTGCTTATGCTGGCATTGGGTTCAGGCGCCCCTGAAGCTGCAGCGGTAATCCTGAAAGGGAGTTTTTCAGTGGTATTCTGGCTTGGCATCGTAGCCTGCGGCCTGGTAATACCCCTAATTGTGGAAATTTATAACATGTTTTCAGCAAAACTGCACACCGGGAACGATTTTACAGTTCCTGTGGTGGCTTCTGTACTGATTCTGGTGGGTGGATTTTTACTGAGATATGTCTTCCTGTTTGCCGGACAGGTTTCACTCTAATACCCGAACTTTACTGAAAGAAGGTGGGAATTATTATGGGCATCAATGACGTAATAAGCCTGCCCCGGGAAGTTGTTAAGCTTTCCAAGGGCATATGCAGCATTAATGAAGAGGTTCTGAATCAGGCAAGTCTGAAAAACCAGGTATTCTCACCACCGGCCAACTGGGTATGGACAGGGGAACGGCCTGTAATAACTGAAATCAGCCCGTCAGTTGATAATGCCGCAGCCCGCGGGTTGTTCAATCGCCTGCTGGAATTGCTGGCTGCCTGTAAACCTGAATGGACGGGGGATGCCGAAAGACTCAAAGCCCTTGGCGAAGCGGAGTTTTGCGAGCTAGTTGAATGTACCATAAAAGGAGATATGCCAGGTTTCCAGGGGATTACCGGGAGTTTGGGGACCGCTCCGGAAGTGGCTGGATTTATATTGTTTCATACAGTCAGGCCATTCCTGAAGCTTTATTCCGAAGCCGTAAATCCAGTGCTGGATACCGAGCTTTGGATGGAAAGCTTCTGCCCGGTTTGTGGCGGGGCACCTGCTATTGCTAGGGTTGAGAGCGGGGATGGCAGGCGTTACCTGAGGTGCGGCAGCTGTGATACTGAATGGCTTTTCAGGCTGTTAAGCTGCCCGCGGTGTGGTAATGACGACCACAGTTCGCTGGCCTTTCTGAGGATTGAGGAGACTCCGGGCTATGAACTGCACGTTTGCGAGTCCTGCGGCGGGTACATCAAGGCCGTAAATGAAAGAAACGGTGGTGACCGTCAGGTGATGGAGGATGAAACTGCAACCGTTTACCTGGATTTAATTGCAGAACAGAGGGGTTATCGCACTGAGACAGGAAATGCCTGATATTGAGACAGCAAATGCCTGATATAAGGAGGGATAATTCATGCTTGGTCTGGGACTGCCTGAAATAGCTATTATCCTGGTTATAGTGCTGGTCCTTTTTGGGCCCGGCAAACTCCCTGATATTGGAAAAGCCTTTGGTAAGAGTATCAGAGAGTTTAAGAATGCTACCAGTGAACCAGGAGAAATTGCCCGGGAAATTAAAAATGAAGTCAATGGAGTAAAAGAGGTTTTGAATAAGTAAGCAGTGTTTTTTAACAATAAAGTGTAACTTAAACAGGGGTAGAAGTGTTCCTCCGGCAGGCTACATCTCCGCCGGCATCCACTCCCGCTTTGCGGGTTTACCCCAAGGGTACCGCCATCTCTAAGCGCTAAAGCGCCAAGAGCTGCCATGGTGGGCCGGACGGACGACAGACTCTGCCTTCCGGAACACATCTTTTATTTCGCTTTACCGCAGTTCCGCTAAGCGAAGCCACAGACCGGAGCCACGGATGGCGGAGCCGCCATTGAGGCAGCAGCGGAGCCGTTGCCGCTTTAGCGGCTTACGGATTCCGGCGTGCCCCTTGCGGGTAGAGCCGAATTGGCGGTTCCATTTTACCAACGGTCATTTCCAAGAGACTAGTATAAGTGCAGTGTGTTATAACAAAAAGGTTTCCTATGACAGGCCGAACTCTTTGGCCAGTTCCTTAAAGGACGGCAGCGAGTTTAAAATTATCTGCTTATCGATACAATAGGCCATTCGGAAATAGCCCGGTTTACCAAAGCCTGCTCCCGGTACCAGGAGGATATTATATTTCTGGCCGGCCCTGACGAACTCGATGTCATCGGGAATGGGCGACTGTGGAAAGAGGTAGAAGGCGCCTGCCGGTTTAACAATCTTAAAGCCCATTTCAGTGAGGCTGTTATACAAAATATCGCGTTTTTCCTGATAGAGAGCGATGTCCACACTCTCCCTCTGCAGGCCTGTTACCAGATGCTGCATCAGTGCCGGAGCATTTACAAAACCCAGAGTTCTGTTGGCAAAGGTCATTCCCTCCATGACCAGAGAGAGGTTTTTCACCCGGGGGCTTACTGCAAGATAACCGATGCGTTCTCCCGGGAGGGCCAAGTCCTTACTGTGTGAGGTCACAATAATGCTGTTGGCAATGTATTTAAATACATTGGGCACCTTAACCCCGTCATAACTTATTTTGGCATATGGCTCGTCAGAAATGACATAGATTTCTGTCCCCAGTTCCGCCTCTTTTTTCTGCAGCAGTTCCCCCAGATTTTCCAGGGTTGCAGCATCATATACTACCCCGGTGGGGTTGTTGGGGGAGTTAATTATAATCGCCTTGGTACTACTCGTTATAGCTGCCTCAATAGTATCCAGATCAAGCTGAAAGTCATCTTTGGCAGGCGCTGCCTTGACAACTCCGCCGTGGTTGTCTATGTAAAAGTTATATTCCACAAAGTAGGGGGGGATTATGACAACCTCTTCGCCTGGGTTGAGAAGTGTCTTCAGTACGACATTTAATGCACCTCCGGCACCCACTGTCATAACGATGTTTTCTTCGGTAAGGGCCAGGCCTGATTCTTCAGAGATTACCCCGGCAATAGCCCGGCGTGTCCCAGGATAGCCGGCATTGCTCATATAACGGTGCATGCCCTGGGTGGGGCTTAAAGCAGCCTGTTTCAGCGCCTCTTTAAAGGCCTCAGGGGGTTCGATGTCGGGATTACCCAGGGTGAAGTCATAGACCTTTTCCGGCCCGTGTACTTTCCTGAGCTTTTCACCCTCTTCAAACATAGCTCTGATCCATGAGGAACGTTTCAGATTTTCTTCAACTTTTTTTGAGATGCCCAATACGTATACCTCCTTCAATCTTCCTGCGGTTTTTGGCAAAGAAATTAATGTAATTATAGCATAAACTGCAATTTTGTCACAATTGAAATGCAAGTATTAATTGTAAATGGAGGAATAATTGCTTATTAGTAGAATTAAACAAGTATTTATTTTCTTGAGGAGGAATGCTGAATATGGATGGGGTAGAACGGGCAGTACGGAGGATTACTTCAAATGACAGGTTTGCCAGGCTGGTAGGAACAGAGATACAGGAGGTCAGACCGGGATATGCGCGGGTAAGCCTGAAAATAGAGGATAAGCACCTGAACTCCGTAGACATAACTCATGGTTCTGTTGTCTTTACATTAGTAGATATGGCCTTCGCTCTGGCATCCAATTCTCACGGTCAGGTTGCGGTGGCTTTGAATATGAGTATAAATTTCGTGAAGGCCACCGGTACCGGGAATTTCCTTACCGCAGAGGCGACGGAGGATAAACTGACGAACCGCACCGGGCTTTACAGAATAGCCGTAAGTGACGAGACCGGTGAAATTGTCTGTGTGGCCGAAGGGCTGGTTTACAGGAAAAAAGAATCAATTTGAGAGGCGGGTAGACTACCTGTCTCGCTCATTGACAAACCCAATATTTTTTGAAGATTAAATTGTAATATAAACAGGGGTAGATGAATTCCTCCGGCGGGGCCCCCAATCCGTTACCGAAACCCCGGCCTTTCGGGAAGGCCGCCGTTTCGACGGATTGGGGGGACCCCCGACATCTCAACCGGTTACCCAAACCCACCAAGGCGGGTTTGGACTGGTTGACGACAGACACCGCCTTTCGGAACACATCTACCCCTGTCTTATAACATTTTATAGTACAAAATATTGACTTTGTCGACAGCCTGAGGCGGGTAGACTACCCGCCTCTTAAATTTGCGTATAAATAGGTTTGGTAGGAAGAAAAATAGCAGCAGAGGGATGACTGCAGATTATGACAGAAAGGGCATGTGGCTATGTATGGATTGTTCTGGGTTACCCTGTTTATACTATTAATGCTTGCAATGCTGATACTTGTGCCTCGGCGGGCAGTTATCAAGCTGTTTCCGGTCGGCATTATCGGAGGGTTTGGGCAGGCTGTCATCATTATGGGGTTCCTGGTATCGGTTTTTGAAGTCTGGCAGCTGAGATACCACGATTTTTTTGCCTTTGCCGGGATACCTTTGTTTGCAGCCCTGGCGTGGGTTCCGGAAGTAATAATGTTCTCATACTTCATGAAATACCTGGGCAATGACCGGCAGGTTTTTGCTTACCTGGCGGGATTTACCATGCTGGCCGGTTTATCTGTCCACTGGCTTTTCCGGGCCGGTTACCTTGTTTATAACGGTTGGAACAGTATTCTCACACTTCCTGTGGCCTTGCTGGCACACTCAACGATTGCTTACTATATCGTGAAAACTTCCAGGGTATTAGATAAAAGGAGGCAGCATAGTATTGAATGAAGTAAGACACGCTCCAGGAAGTAATACGGAAAATAAGGCCAGGGAAACTCCCGGTTTATCTGTTTTCAAAATTGCAGCAACATATGTCGGCACGGTAGTGGGGGCCGGCTTTGCTTCGGGACAGGAAGTACTGCAGTTTTTCGGGAAGTTCGGTCTGCTGGGTTTTGCCGGGCTGCTGGCCGCAACTGCCATGTTCGGTCTCTTTGGCTGGGCGATACTGGATATGGGCATGAGACTGAGGGCGAAGTCACACCTCGAAATAATAAGACATATCGGGGGACGCTGGATGGGAACCGTGATTGACTATGTGATCACATTTTTCCTCTTTGGCGCTTTTACGGCAATGGCCGCCGGGGCAGGAGCAATTTTTGCCGAGCAGTTCCAATGGCCGGCTGTTATTGGCAGCGCTGTGATGGTAGTCGTCACGGTAGCTACCGTAATGTTGGGACTTAGAGGTGTTATCACCTCCATAAGCATGGTTGTCCCGGTGTTGTTAGCCTCAGTAGTGGGTATGGCTGTGTGGACGCTGATTAATAAGGATTTCTTTGCTAACCCGGTTATCGGCGCGGTTCCCTTTAAAGCAGCGGTGCCCTTCTGGCCTCTGGCGGCGGTGCTGTATGTGTCGTATAATCTGGTAATGGCGGTGGCTGTTCTGGCGCCAACTGGAGCCAGCTATAATCGTCCCGGACTCTTGACAAAGGGAGCTATCCTCGGAGGCATCGGTTTGGGGCTTGGGGCAGCGGCCATTCTTCTGGCTTTGGCTCCCAATCTTCCCACAGCGGGAGGATTTGAAATTCCGATGTTGTATGTGGCCGGAACCCTGGGCCCTGTGTTCAGAACTTTTTACAGCATAGTTCTTCTGGCTGAAATTTATACAACAGCGGTGGGAAGTCTTTATGGTTTTACGGTCAGGCTGGCCCCTGAGGAGAGCCCCAGGGCCAGGTACTATATTATAGGCACTGCTGTTGCTGCATTTCTGGCAAGTCTGCTGGGTTTTTCAACTCTGGTAAGGACAGTTTATCCTGCAGTAGGGTATGCGGGTCTGCTGCTGCTGCTTGGTCTTACTTACGGGCTTATCAGGAGAGGAAAAGGTATCGAAAATCAACCTTGATTATGAAGGAAATGACAGCCCGGTGTTGAATAATTTTATATTAGGAATATTTGTCAAAATAGAATTTTTGACAAACAACTGCCGGGGGGGTCATTAAACTTGTTAAAAAGAATAGTGTTGGTATTAGTCGTGATAGTTTCAGGTTTGCTTACAGGTTATTACTCAGAGCCGGTTTATGACCTGATGTGGTCAGGCCGGGAGAGGATACCTTCGGGGCTCGCAGGTGCAGAAGACCAAAAAGACGGGGCAGACAGTGCAGATGAGAGCGCCTCAAAATATGTTTCTGCTGAAGAAGCTGTCAGCGCGGTGAAGAATGTCCCCTGGGTAAATAACCTGATTCGGGTATCTGAACTCGATGGAACCACACTGACCTTTGAGATAGACCGTGAACCGTCAGATGACTACCCTGTCTGGCTGATTGAGGTCACTGAGAGGTATCCTGACCGGGTTCCGGAAACCAAATATTTTCAGGTTGAAGCCGAGTCTGGCAAGGCCCTTGATATACAGGAAAAGGATATGAAAATCTCAGGCATAGGCCTTGATATGACCCGGAATCAAGCCAAAGAGGCCGGCGGCACTCCCCGAAAAACGCAGCGGAAATGGGATAACTTCGTGCAACAGACATTGAGAACAGATAGTTATGATGGTATGGAAGTTATCTTTGATAAGAATGGTGTTGTGGTCAAAGTGGCTGCATCGGACAGAGGCTGTCCCGGGCCCGGAGGGGTTGAAGTCGGTGATTCCAGGGAAGATGTCATTAGGAAGCTGGGCAAGGCAGGCGCTGTGCAGACTAATTTATGGACTTATAACCTTGTGGACAAAAAGGAATACAAGCTATTACTGGATATTAACAGTGAAGGCCGGGTAATGGCTGTCACTATCAGTTCGGGCCTGCTTGACTAAAGCAGGTTCTGTAGTTTAATACAAGAGGTGAATTCATTGCAGGACAAATGGGTATTAGGGATTATTCAGAGCAAAGTAACCGAAGATAAAGCAAGAAACATAGTCAGGGCCCGGGACATGATCAGGGAAGCTGCAGCCCAGGGCGCAAAAGCAGCAGCCCTTCCGGAGATGTTTAACTGTCCGTATGAAAGCAAGGCATTTCCTTTGTTTGCTGAGTCATATCCTGAAGGGGAAACCATCAGGATGCTTTCAGAAGAGGCGGCAGTAAATAAGATTTATGTATTTGGCGGGTCTATTCCCGAAAAGGATGGTGACTCCATATATAATACGTGTTTTGTTTTCGGGCCTGACGGCAGTCTTCTGGCCAGACACCGGAAAATACACCTTTTTGATGTTGACCTTACCGGGAAACTGAGGTTTAAAGAATCGGACACCCTGGGTGCAGGGAATGAGATAACGGTTGTGAATACATCCCTGGGGAAAATTGGTGTGGGAATCTGCTATGATATTCGTTTTCCGGAACTTGCCAGGCTGATGACTTTACAGGGCGCTGTGCTGATGGTAGTACCTGCCGCTTTTAATATGATTTCAGGTCCGGCCCACTGGGAGCTGTCCATCAGGATGAGAGCGGTTGACAACCAGTTTTACGTTGCCGGAATAGCGCCGGCGAGGAATGAAGCAGCTTCATATGTGGCTTACGGCCACTCCATGGCGGCTGACCCCTGGGGCCAGATAATCGGGGCGCTGCAAGAAAAAGAAGGGGTATTGACCGTTGAAATTGATCCCCAAAAAGCCGCTCAGGTACGCAGGGAGTTTCCCCTCCTGAAGCATCGCCGGCCAGATATTTATGATAGCAGAGGGTAGTATTAAGGCGTATAATAACAATTACTACTATAGGTAAAAAGAGGATATAGTCGTAAAGAATAGAAATAGAACGTATTATAAGATGTAATGTGAAGTGTTTTTGTGAAGTGCCAGTGGGGGGAGAGACCATGGCTTTCAAAAAAATGAACCAGGCTTTGTTTAAGTTGGCAAACCGGTTGGAATATAAATATTCCATAGGGCTAAGGACGAAGATCTTTATCCCTTTCTTTATTGTTACTTTTTCTATTATTGCCGCTATTTCTTATTATGCCATGAACCTGGTGGATACCAAAATAGAAGAAATGCAGCAGGAAAAGGCTTATGGCGTTTTGACTGGGACTGTCGAAAATTTCAGGAATGAGACCGCTAACCTTGAAGCCTATGTCCGGCTGCTGGCAGATTCTCCGGAACTGGAAAAGGCAGTGGCCGGGAATAACAGGAAATTGCTTTATGAACTGCTGGCCCCTGCCAAGTACTATTCCGGACATCAGAAAATACAGGTTTTTGACCGGAATAAAAAAATCATAGTTGAATTGTTCAATCGGGCATCAGAAGGTAATTTAGCTGAAGGCCGCCTTCTCAACCGCGCTATAGAGGGAGTTACCGGTTCGGATTTTGGTGTCACCGGGAACGGTCTGGAACTTTATGCAGCCTCACCTATTCATTTTGATCCCACCAGCTATGGGTTGAAAGTCCCTATTGGCGCTCTGGTGGTTGACCGTCATATTAGTGATCCGGAGCTTGCGGAAATTAAGGACAGGTCTGGCGTGGAAATTAATATATTTCATGCCGGTAAGCTGACGGCTTCAACTCTTAGCCGGGAGACCCGTGCCGAAATCATGCCTCAGCTGATTGCTTCAATGGAAGATGGTGATTTCCGGGTTGTGGTTTCCGGAGACCGGAATGAGTATCTCAACGCCTGGGAGGAAATTGGTGATGACGGCAAAATTTCCGTAATGGTGCCAAATGAATATCTGCTTGCAGCCAAGGTGGAATTATCACATGATATTATAAGAATTACGATTGCAGCCGGGGTCCTGATTTTCTTAAGCAGTTTCCTGCTGGCAGAGTTAATCCTCAGGCCGCTGACGAATATGCTGACAGTAACAACTGCGATCACCAATGGAGATTTAAGCAGGAGAATCAGGGTATTCACCGGGGACGAACTGGGGCAGCTTGGCAAGGCAATAAACTTTATGGCTGATAAGATTAAGGCCAGGCTCGATGAGGCTGAATTGCTGGCCACCGTAGACGGTTTAGCGGAATTATATAATCACCGGTATTTTCAGCAGCGCCTCAGGGAGGAATTAAACCGCGCCGAGCGTTTCAAGTATCCCCTTTCCCTGGTAATGATGGATATTGACTATTTTAAAAAATATAATGACAGCCAGGGCCATCCGGCCGGCGACAAGGTCATTCAGGTTCTGGGGAAGATTATCAAGAGGAATATCAGGGGTGTGGATATTGCCGCCAGATACGGGGGGGAGGAATTTGCCATCATTTTGATTGATACCGTTCCTGAAGCGGCTTATTCCGTGTGTGAGCGCATCAGGCAGGAAGTAGAAAGCTTCCCCTTTGAAGGTCGGGATAATCAGCCTGACGGCGTTTTAAGTATTTCCGCCGGGATAGCTGCGGTGCCGGTTAATGCCACCAGGCAGGATGACCTGATAAAAATGGCTGATGATGCTCTTTACAAGGCCAAAAACACCAATAGGAACAGGGTGGTTCTCTATTATTCGGTATTGGATGAACTTAAGCGTGTGGCTAATGAAGCCGAACATGAGCGTATTAATACCATTAAAACGTTTATATCGATGATAAATTCAAAGGATAAGTATACTTATGGACATTCAGAAAGGGTAGCCAGGTATGCGCTCCTTATTGCAGAGGCCATGGATCTGGATGAGTCCACACTAAAAACAATAAAGATTGGCGCCTACCTGCATGACATTGGCAAGATTGAGATAGACAGAGAGCTGTTAAATAAAACCGGCCAACTATCCCGGGATGAATTGGGATTACTGCAGCGCCACCCGGAATGGGGAGCTGAGATAGTAAAATCCGTCGCTTCCCTGGTTGAAGCTGCCCCCTTGGTCTTATACCATCATGAGAGTTTTAACGGAGGTGGTTATCCCGCGGGGCTTGCCGGAGAAGAGATTCCACTGTCTGCCAGGATTCTCAAGGTAGCTGACAGTTTTGATGCTATGACCTCCTTACGTCCGTACCAGAAAAAAAGGACTTTTCAGCAGGCAAGGGAGGAAATGGTCAGGTGTTCCGGGACGGATTTTGACCCCGCCATTGTGGAGGCGTTTTTGCGGATTCTGGAAAATATCGATTTCGATGCATCCAGAATGATCTCCTGAGAGAGGGGTATGTAAGTGGATAGAAGAAAGGTATTAACTGCACTTATATGTGTGGCTATACTAAACTTCATAATACTGGCAGTTTCAGGATACTGGGACAGTAAAAAAGCTGTAGAAATTAGAGCTGCAGAAAGTAAGGACGAGCTGAATCAATCCAGAGTACCGGGTTCCCAAAGGACTATTCTCATGGTGGGAGGTTCCGGGTCAAACCTGCCAATTACCAGAGTGTTGGGCCGGGCTTTTATGGAGCGGTATCCCGGTATTGAGGTGGAGATACCGGAAAGCCTTGGTTCTACCGGTGGCATCAAGAGCGCCAATGAAGGCTTAATCGATATTGGCCTGACTGCCCGTGAATTCCTGCCTGCCGAGCGTGAACTTGGGCTGGAATACATCCCGTATGCCAGGGTTCTGTTAAGCTTTGCCGTCAATAATAATGTTAATATTGACAATCTTACCGAAGAACAGCTGCTGGGGATTTACACTGCCAAAATTACTAATTGGAAGGAAATTGGCGGGCCTGACCATGAAATTGTTGTACTTACCAGGGAGCTGTCAGACTCATCCCGGCTTGTATGGGATAACTGCCTAAAGGGATTTGGGAATACCGGCAACCTGCCTGAGGCGGTTCTGTTAAGGAGTGATCAGGCAATGAATGAGGCCATTAGATCCATACCGTACAGTATTGGGTGGACAGACCTGGGTGCGGTAACTCTTGAATACCCTGAAACCTCCATGCTAAAGATAAATGGGGTAAGTCCCAGGTACGAAATGGTCCTAAACGGGGAGTACCCTTATATCAAGGAACTGGCCTTTGTTACCAAAGGGAAACCGGCAGGGGATGTCCTGAAATTCATTAATTTTGTCAGAGGCTGGGAGGGCGCCAGGATTTTGATGGACAACGGATATATGGCTGCCCGGAAGGATAAGTAAGGCATATTTTGACCGTTCCGGACAAAAAATATTTACATGAAATACCGAATTCTATTTTACGGCCTTTTAGGTGTAGCTATGGAAATAGTCTGGACAGGCGGAGGTTCAATGCTCAGGGGTGATTACAGCCTCCGGGGAGTCAGTTATATCTGGATGTTCCCTATTTATGGAGCCGCATTTCTATTGGAGCCTGTTCACGAAAGCATAAGAGGGCTTAGATGGCCTGCCAGAGGAATGATCTGGGCCCTAGTGATTTTCACAATGGAGTTTGCTTCCGGCCTGGTTATCAAAATGGCTGTAGGCAGGATTCCCTGGGATTATTCCGGCCATTCCCCGTACTCTGTGGGAGGCCTTATCAGGCTCGACTATGCTCCGGTCTGGTTTGTGGTGGGCCTTCTTTTCGAACAGGCTCATGAGTTTCTTAAAAAATTACTCAGGTAGACATTTTACTTCTCTTTCACCGGACCCATTCCCACGGGTTCTACATATGTCTCACTATAGGTCATTTTATAGGGCTTTTCCCGTGTAGGCTCTTTTTCTTTGGGTACTTTGTCAGCCTTTGCCTTTGCTACCTGCTTCATGAAAAATCTCCTTTCTGAACATAATTTAATATATGGCCCTGATATAAGTATTTCCCCAAAGCACTTCATTATTGTATAATAGTTTCAGAGAGTATTGGCTATATTATCCAGATAAAAGGTTTGGTTTTTAATCTGCTGCAATATGGGGGACAAGATGCGAGACGATAATGGCGCTTTACTGCATAACAATGATTTATTAAAAGACAAGAGGGTACTTGTTATTATTCCTGCTTTTAACGAGGAACCAAACCTTCCCGGAATTGTCGGCAGGATTCGTCAGTTTGCCGGGATAGACGTGATTGTAATTAATGACGGTTCCGAGGATGCGACCTCGGCGGTTGCCAGGGAGTCAGGGGCCAATGTTATCGACCTTCCCTTCAATCTGGGGATAGGCGGGGCAGTTCAGACCGGGTATCTATTTGCCCACAAAAATAATTATGATGTTGCCATCCAGGTAGATGCTGACGGCCAGCACAACCCTGAAGACCTGCTGCAAATTATCGGACCTGTGCTCCGGGGCGAAGCTGATATGGTATTGGGTTCGCGGTATGTCGCCAAGACCGGGTACAAAACACCCTTTGCCCGTAAAATGGGAATGGTAGTTTTCTCTGCCGTAGTTTCACTGATTAACAGGCAGCCTTTGAAAGACACCACCAGCGGCTACCGGGCAGTGAGTAAACGGGTGATCAAGTTTTTTGTCAATAACTATCCCACAGACTACCCGGAAGTAGAAGCCTTGGTTCTGCTCAAGAAGAGCGGGTTTTCCATTAAAGAAGTGCCGGTTACCATGGCGCCCCGGGAATATGGCAGGTCATCAATAACACCTATCAGGTCGGTATACTACATGATTAAGGTACTGCTGGCAATTTTCATGAACCTGCTCAGGGCACATAAAAAGGAGGCTTAAGGATAATGATTAACATATTTTTGTTTTCAGCTTTGTTCAGCCTGGGATTCCTTGTCATTGTTCTTGAGCTGGTCCGCAGCAAGAGGCTTAAAGAGCAGTATTCCCTGTTATGGCTGTTTGTTGGCGGGGTTATGTTGACACTAACGCTGTGGCGGGGTATGATTGAAAGCCTTGCCGAGCGGCTGGGCATCTTTTATGCGCCTTCACTGCTGTTCATTGTAGGTATTCTTTTTTCTTTTGCCCTGATACTTCATTATTCTGTAATTATTTCAAGACTGCACAACCAGAACGTCCGGCTGGCCCAGGAGATCGGGGTGCTTAACAAGAAGGTGGAAGACCTTTATGAAACCGTTAACAGGAGGGAAAAGATTGAAAACAATCCTGTTGATAGTTTTTAATGTTGTTTTGCTCACCTCTGGGCAGATCCTCTGGAAAATTGGACTGACAAGAGAGGGCGGCCTTTCTCTGGATAATATGCTGCGAGTTGCCCTGTCCCCGTTTATTCTTGCAGGTCTTGCCCTGTATGTGGTGGCAACAGTTGTATGGTTTGTTGTCCTCTCAAGGGCGGAGTTAAGTTATGCTTATCCCATGCAGAGTATGGCTTATATTATCGGCGTGGTTGCCGCCTGGCTGTTATTCAAAGAAACTATTCCAACGATTCGCTGGATAGGCGTGCTTGTAATAATTGCGGGGGTGGTGTTGGTTTCCTACAGCAAACCAAACGATAATCCCCAGGTATCTGGGGGCGCTCCGGAAGTACACAGGACTGAAGTTAATGTAAAAGGTGAACCGGATGATTAAATCAGTGATATTTTTTATAATTCTTGCTATCACCTGGGTATTAATAATTTTTAACCGCAAGCTGAAAAGTCAGGTAAAGAAAAATGCCCGGGGTATGAGTATAGTGAGGGAACACACCGGATGGGGGACCACTGATTGTACATGCGGTACTTCCCGGCAGAAATGGCAGGTACTGGCTATGCTGCGCCCGGAAAATGTTGTTTTGCTGAAATGCCCATTATGCGGCGGCCTCTGGGAAGAACAGATGAGCTTATATGGGAACAAATGGCGGCAGATTGATTCGGCTTATGCCGATGAACATTATAAATACAAGCAGCAGGCAGTTCCCGGCAGCCGCATGGAGCTTTAACCGGTTCGGAAGCGGCAGACGAATATTTTCCGGGAATGAAGTATATCATAGTTAGAAATATACAGGCAGGGAGATGAGTAACTGATTATGAATTATGACACTGGGGATGAAGTATATAATGATATAAAGGATGAAGCACAAAATGCCCGGCAAAATCATAATGGTTCTTACTTTTATAAGCTTAATCAGGAGTTAAGCGGTCAGGCGGAGATTGGAGCTTACCGTGTTTACGGCATAACTGAAGACCAGGGACCGGAAAATGATACTATAAGCTGAAGAGGGTTTGCGCAATGGCAAACCTTTCTGAATTATGCGCGCTTTTCTTTTCTAGTTATTTATGCTGCCGGTTGCATACCTCAACAAAAGGCGGTGAACCTATGCCCTATAGAATAGCCCCTGATATCTATGTTTATCAGAGCTCCATGTGGCAGACCAACAGCGCTGTCATTATAAATCAAACAGCAAACCTTGTTATTGATCCCTGCTATTTTCCGGCAGAAATCAGGATAATAGCAGATTTTGTCAACCGGAAACGCAGCTTTAACAGGTACATGATTTTTACCCATTCAGATTTTGACCACATAGTTGGTTACCAGAATTTTAAGAATTATAAGCTTGTAGCACATGAAGAATTTGCGTTTTGTGACCGCGATTCCCAGCTGATCCAGCTCAATGAAATTGACCAGAGTTATTACGTACTTCGCACACCTCCCTTTGTTTTTCCTGACCCTGAGATAACTTTTCAGGGAACGTACCGGATTTCCATAAGTGGTGACGAATTGCTGCTTGTTCATGCGCCGGGGCATACCGGTGATTGTATTTTCGTAATCAGCCTGGAACGCGGCATTATGTTTGCCGGGGACTACCTGTCCAACCTGGAGTTCCCCTTTGTAAATTTCAGTACGGCAGCTTACAAAAAAACGTTGGATCTGGCCGGGAAACTTGTCAGAGACCATAATATAACCTGTGTTGTTCCGGGACATGGTGATATTGCTGACGGGAGAGAAGAGATTTTTGACCGGATTGAAAGCGACCGGGAGTACCTGGTAAGTCTGACCGAGTGGGCTCAGGATCTGTTTGTACAAGGCCTCCAGACCAGAGAAATCACTGAAGTGCTTAGCGGCCTGCCCTATAGGAACCGCCCCATTGAGGGGGTTATGCTTAAAATGCACATTGAGAACATCAAACTTGTTATATCTGAGCTGCAGAGTTTTTAAACATTAGCCAATTTTTCCCTATTCACCAATTATCCAGCATTTTTATATAATACTATGGGTGAATGTATATGGCTGGAATAGCAGTTAAAAAGCAAAAAGCTAATGCTGTCTTTGAGGGCGGGGGGATTAAGGGGATTGGCATCGCCGGGGCGCTCTCGGTCGCCAGCGAGCATTACAGCTGGATGTATGCTGCCGGTACCTCTGCAGGGGCTATAGTGGCCTCTCTGGTTGCTGCCGGGTATACTGCAGAAGAGATCAGGGATATGATTTTCAGTATCGATTACCGCCGGTTCGAAGACAATGACGCGGTGGGCAAATTACCTCTTTTTGGTCCTGCATGGAATCTCAGGGTTAATCTTGGCCTTTATAAGGGTGATTATATTGAAAACTGGGTCAGGGAAGCTCTTAAGGCTAAAGGGATTAAGAGTTTTGGCGATCTTGTGGTTGTTAACCGGTCCGCATCAGATTTTCCGGGGCGATACCGCCTCCGGGTTATTGCCTCTGATATAACATCAGGAAAAATGCTGGTACTCCCCCAGGATATCTCACGTTACGGGATAGACCCTGATAACCTAGAGGTTGCCACCGCTATAAGGATGAGCATCAGTATTCCTTTTTTCTTTGAGCCTGTTCAGGTGACGCATAAAGCGGAAGATGGCAGGGAGCTTAATAGCTGTATTGTGGACGGCGGGCTTTTGAGTAATTTCCCGGTTTGGCTGTTTGACGATTGCAGCGGGTTGGAAGACATGCCGACAATAGGTTTCAAGCTGACAGGGCCAAATGAAGAACGGCGCAATGATATTGATGGCCCCATTTCAATGCTGAAGGCCCTTTTTGGTACCATGCTGGAAGCTCATGACAACAGGTTTGTTGAGGAAAAGAATTTTAAACGGACGATAACTATACCCACTATGGGAATAAGAGCCACAGATTTCGGTATTTCGGAAGAGCGTATCCGCTCATTATATGATTCAGGTGTGGCGGCGGCCAGGGATTTCTTCAAAGACTGGAATTATCGCTATTATTTGTTAAAGTATGGTCGCCGTTAGGCATTTAAGAAATCTTTCACCTTCTGTAATCTCACCGGTTGTCAGGATCATCGTAATCCTGGGTAATAATATTGGAGGGGAACCGGCCCCACCTGACCACAAAATAAGCCATGGAGACGGAATAAACTATATTTGTTACGAACATTAACAGATTTGTCAGGGCATGCTCCTGCAAAACAGGCACTATATTAAAAGCCCTATCCAGCAGGCCGGAGCCGAGTACCCAAACAAAGCCGGTATAGCCAAGAGCCTTTAACAGCCAGTAATCTTTTCCTGTAATTGAAATCAGGTATACAAAGATTAATGCCAGAAATCCACCCATAACCAGGTCTGCAAGCAAGCCTACAATATATCCGGCGGTAGTATTAAGGGCACTTTCATTAAGAAAAAAATTGCCGGCCATTAAGAGGTGATTGGTCTTGGCAAGACCGGTCAGGTAAAAAATGTATCCCAAAGCTGTTTGCAGGATGCTTCCAATTATGCCGCCAAATATTGCGGCAACAATCCTGTCTGACATAATCAAGCCTCCTTGTTCATGTACATTGTTTCAAGTAAATGCGCTTAAAATATAAATTCCCTCAAAAGCAGATTTTTATCCTGTGAATGTCCAACTGGATTGCCGCCAAAATATGTTTTTGGATGGACTCCATTGGTCGTTTAAATGTATAATTATATGGGACAACCAGAGAAAGGAGCACTTATTTTCAGTGGATAAAAAAACACTACAGGAAACATCTTTAGCAGTAAATCAAACACAAATCAGGGTCAGGTATGAAGAAACTGACAGGATGGGTTTTGTGTATCACGGAAACTATTTTACCTGGTTTGAGGTGGGCCGGACAGAGTTGTTCAGGTCCATAGGTCTTCCCTATACTGTATTTGAAGAGATGGGAATAATGCTTCCGGTTACCGAAGCAGAGAGCAGATATAGAATCCCGGCAGGTTATGATGACCTGATAACTGTTCAGACAACAGTAACCCGGCTGACGCCAACCAGGATAAATTTTAAATATCGTTTACTTTCCCCAAAGGGCACGGTTATTACTGAGGGAAAGACCGGACATGCCTTTGTGGACCGTATCGGAAAGCCGATAAATCTGGCTAAGAAGGCTCCCGAACTGTGGGAAAGGATTGCCAAAAAAATAACCGGATGAGTTAAAAGCAGCCGGCTGGATAATAATATTACTTGCAGCGTGAGAGGAGAGTATCGATGGGGTTTTTCAGGCAGGTCAAGGACAGCTTTACAAATTTTGAATCTTACAGTGAATTTGCCATTCAAAAAAGAGGCAAGACCTTTAAATATTTGGTTCTTCTCTTTACCCTGACATTTTTGATTGGCGGCCTCAGGTTTGTTTTTGATTTTAAGGCCGGTGCAGCAGGGGTAAGGGAGACTGTGGAGCAGCAAATACCCGAATTCAGGCTGGAAAACGGCGAACTGATCGTTTTGGGGGAGCAGCCCATCATATTAGGTGATGACGGACACACCGTTATGATAATTGATACTACCGGACAAACCCAGGAGTCAGTCTTGAATGATTATACTGAAGGGGTCCTGGTTTTACGGAATAGGTTGATCACTAAACAGGATTATCAGCAGAAGGAAATCATGTTTGCAAATTTTAAAGAGATTTCCTATAATAAGGAGGATTTGATTGGCTTAATGCCTTTGCTTAAATGGTTGTTGGTTTTCATTGCTGTCTTTGCCTATATTTTTAAACTAGTATGGGTTTTCATAACGGTATTGATTCTCGCTGCTATTGGATTGATTCTTAATAGCAGTGAGAAGTCAGAGCTCAAGTTCGAAAACTTGTTAAATATGGCTGTTTATGCCTTTACCCTGCCGTGGCTGATTGAGATGCTTAAAAATTTGGCCTATCCGGCGCTGCCCATGTTTTGGGTGATTAAGTGGGGCCTTGCGGTATACATTCTGTACCGGGGTATCAAAGCAGCCAAGCCTCCCTTACTTAACGAGGAACCCCCTGATTCATCAGGGGATATAGTGATATAAACACAGTATGCACAGGGTTATATTATTTTTGAGTCAAATGTAATAACGCCAGGAGTAGATGAGTTCCTCCGGCGGGCAACGTCTCAACCGGTTACCCAAACCCGCTGAAAGCGGCTTTGGACCGGTTGACGACAGACACCGCCTTAAGGAACACATCTACCCCTGTCTTAATAAAATTTGGCTCAAAAATGATGGGAGCAAGGATATCCTGCCTTTTATCATTCCTGCATATTCCCTTTTTCACCTAAATCTTCATCAGCTTCATAAGGTGTCACCCTATCCCCGGCAGAGGTATATTCGACAGCCTGATAGGGCTCCATTGCAGCCCCTGCATTTGCAGTTATCTTTCCCCGGGTTGCCTTTTTCCTGTCTTCCTTCTTGTCCAAGTCATTCCCTCCTGTTCAATTATTCTGCCATAATATGATTGCCCTCTTGATTGAGATTACACTAATGCCAACCCTTCTGTATAGTGTGCCCATGCATGTACTTACTATGTACATGGATACAATAAGTGAAATGCAGCTTATTACCTGCGGAGATATTACAGAAACTAATTGACCGGGTTGCGGCTGAGATGATAACATTAAAAGAACAACAAAGGTGGTGATCAGGTTTGCAGTTACGTAGGCTGGGAAAAACAGGTTTACAGGTTGCTGTGATAGGTTTTGGGGGCATCCCGATTCAAAGGGTCAGCTCCGACCAGGCAGTCAAGGTAGTTGAGGCAGCAGTAGCCGGTGGAATTAACTTCATTGATACCGCCAGGGCTTATACCGACAGTGAGTCCAAGCTGGGGGGGATTATTGGAAGCCACCGGAATAAACTAATAATAGCAACAAAGTCCATGGCCAGAAGCAGGAAGGATATGGCGCGGGATATTGACACCAGCCTCAGGGAAATGAAAACTGACTACATAGACATATATCAACTGCATAATGTTAAGGATGAGGGGAGCCTGGAAAAGGTGTTGGCTCCGGGAGGCGCTCTGGAGGCCCTTCAGGATGCCAGGAGCAGCGGGAAAATTCGTTTTATCGGTGTAACCGGGCACATAGCCCAAATACTTGTCAAGGTAATCGGAACAGGTCAGTTTGATACAGTACAGGTTCCATTTAATCCCGTGGAAATAGCTGCTCTTGATGAACTGCTGCCGCTGGCCCGGGATCTGGATATGGGAACAATAGCTATGAAGCCCTTTGCCGGGGGAGCTTTTAAAAACAGGACTGCCTGCCTGAAATTCATCATTGAAAACGGATTTACAACGGCGATTCCCGGGATGGATGAAGTCTCCCAGGTTGCAGAAAATATTGCTGCAGGACAAATAGATTCCGAATTGTCAGGTGAGGAGAAAAGCCTCCTGGATGAGGAAACGGAACTGTTGGGACGGAAATTCTGCCGCAGATGTGAGTATTGTCAACCATGCCCTAGGGGCATAGATATCCCGACGATTTTTTTGCTGCAGGGTTATTCGACTCGTTATGGGCTGCAGGAGTGGGCTGTGGAACGCTACCGACCGATGCCGGCTAAAATATCTGATTGTGCTGACTGTGGGCAGTGTGAGGAAAAATGTCCTTACAGTCTACCCATTAGGGAAATGTTAAAGGAAGCGGGAACTTATCTGGAAAAATAGGAAGGAAGAGGGTATTCAAATGTATGGACCGGTTAAAAGGAAATCACCGGTAATATCAACCCGTTTGGCTTTCTTGCTGTTTTTCACTCTGTTTTACTGGGGTGTTCATTTCATTTCCGGGAAAAGCAATCTGCAATTAAGCCAGATTGTCTTTAACTTGTTTGCAGGTGTATTTACCGGGGCCACCATACATGTTGCCATAGCCAAGTTTTTCGGTCCCCTGCTGTTCGGTCGCGGTTTTTGCGGCTGGGTGTGCTGGAATGCTTCGCTTTTCGAGTTGCTTCCTGTCAGGAGGGTAAAAAAAAGAATTCCGGAAAAGCACTTTATGTATAAATATGTGGTTCTTATCATTGCACTGATTGTCCCGGGTTTCTTTATTGCTGCAGGTTACAATTTCCTGAGCCCGGAAGCCCAGTTTAAGTGGATATTGACGGAAAATGCCTTGATATATGTGGTAGGAACGGTCCTGGCATTGTTTTTGGGGGACCGCAGGGCGTTTTGCAAGTACTTATGTCCTGCAGGGGCATTAATGACCCTGACTTCTCCCAAGAGTGTCCTCAAAATCGAAAAAAACCATTTGTCCTGCAGCAGATGCCGCAGGTGTGAAGAAGTCTGCCCAATGGATGTGCCGATATTGGAATACATCACAGCAGGACAGCGGGTCTCGCATCCGGAATGTATTTTATGTACTGAGTGTGTGAATAACTGCCCTAAAAACTGCCTGACAGTCGGCATAGGGAAAAAGTCAGACACCACTCCGGAATTCGGCAAGTCTTTTTAGAATGTTTTGGCACATTTTTCACCGTAGTATGGGACAAAAGTAATAGGGAAATAATAATTCAAACAATTGTTCCGGCAATTATTTTTAAGGGACAATTGATTTGAAGGCGGTGAAAAGAGAAATGCTGAGTATTGTTAAGGAATTCATCAGGTTGAACCAGTCACTGGCGCTCCTGCCGCTGCAAGCGGCGCGCAAACTGCTGGATGACAGGAATACAACGGGCAAACAGATGGTGGATGTGGCTGAAGATTTGGTCAGCACACCTTTTGTAGCTGCCGGTAAGGCTATCGATAACGGATGCCGCCAGTGTGCTGTGAAAGAAGAGCCCTGCGGACAACGCCGCTCTGCCCGGGAAGGCCGGGGTCCCGGTGCGCGGAATATTCTCGTTGATCCTGAGGTCAAGGTTTTAGCAGATTCGGAACTTAAACCGGGGGAACACAAGTTATTACTGTCCGTAACCGGTTTGTTGTGCGGCGGGTGAGTCAGGCGTGTCAGACAGACCCTGGAAGGGTTCGAGGGGGTAACTAAAGTTGACTTTCATCCGGCACGTGAGGAATTCGAAGTTTATTACAGTTCCGATTCGCCACGGGGCGAAGAGTTTGCCGGGGCAGTTACTGAAATTATTATATTTCCTGGTGTGCGCAGTTTTTTAGGGGGCATGGGTGACAGGCTGAATAATTCCAAGGACCTGAATAATTCCAAGGACATGGGACCATAATAAGACACGAATGATACAATGCTTAGAGGAAGCGAGGGATTATGATGAAGGTCGAAGTTATTGATAATGTCTGTGTCAGTTGTGGTATGTGTATCGATACCTGTCCCGATGTCTTTGAATGGGGCAATGACGACAAAGCTGTGGCCAAAGTCCCTGAAGTGCCGTCCGGTATGGAAGCCCTGGCCCATGAGGCCGTAGATGGATGCCCTACAAGCGCTATTAAAGAAGAATAAAGCAAAGGGGAGTGTCATAGTTCCGGAAAATTAAGGGACGAGAGGCATGCCCCTTTTTTTTATTTACTGTTTTTTCAGAACCCCTCCAAACATAAAGAGATTAAATTTTGACACCAGGAAGGAAAATCATAACTGGGGATAGAATAACATTGTTAGAATAAGGATTATCATGCGCTCACCAGAGCAGGGCTTATTTTAACAGTAAGTAGGGGGAGAACTGATTTGTATACTGACGGCAGGCATTTTAGGTTTAAAGTTGTTATTGTCCTGGCTGTATTGAATTCAATAATAACATTTGCATACTTTGTCCTGATTAATCAGGGTGTTGTAGAAGCTGCTTACCTGCCTGAGAACATCTGGGCAGTTGTCCTGCCACTGGCAGTTATTGCTGTAGCCCCTGTTATTATTGGCTCATATGGTTTGTATATGCGTCGAATGTGGGGTCTGGGCTTTTTTACCCTTGGCGGTGGAGGTTTTCTCTTTGCTTCATTGGCAGGTATGATGTTATCTGTAAGAAGTAATGTCTTTGGAATACTGTTTTTCCTTTCACTTTACCTGATTTTATACAATGCCGTTGCTAATATTTATATCTGGATTTTTAGGTTTAATCTCAAAGATTTTTAGATGAAAAGTCCTCTGATGAGGATTTTTTTTGCTTTAGTTGTGCAGGTATTTGGTATAATACTACCGGAAGGCAGCAGTTAAATTTACTGCATTCGGGGAGGAGGTAATTATGGGGGAACATAAAAAACCGATTCACCCAAAAGTCATTCCATTTGTTTCAGCGCCGTTTTTTATTTTGGGTATTCTTTTGGCAGCCATGAACTGGCGACGACTGGGATACCCTGAAAGGGCGCGGAATACTGTAAAATGGGGGATAATCGGTGCAGTCTTACTGGCGATAATAGCCAGTTATTTTCCAGTGGAGATATTAAAAAAGTTATGGTCTGTCGGTGTGGGAATTAACGTGGGCACAGGGATGGCCCTCAAAACCCTGCAGCTGCCTGAATACAACAAGGTTATGGGAAACCCTGAATAAAGAGGTGTGAGCCGTGAAATTAAGCTGTTTTTGCCCTGACTTTACCGGGGATGAATTTGACAACTTGGATTTAAAGGAAATTGATCTCGCGGGACGTTCCTTTTATATGTTAAAAACGCCAATGGTATCTCACTTTCCCATAAACCCGGAAATCAGAATCGAAAAAACCCTTAAAGAGATTGAGGAAAAGGGATACCAAACCGTATCGCCGCTGTTCGTCCTTTTTGAAGATGGTCTATTAGTGGGGAGTATAATGGTTGAAATAGTCAAACCATCTGTAAAAGACAGTAATATCAAGACCTTTGATAAACTCATACTTATGGGCAAGGCTTATACAGGCCCCAGGTATCTTGTGCCCAAGGCGTTGAAACAGTTTGATCGTTACCTGATGTCAAAACAAATAATGACAAACGATTTTTACTTCTGGTATCATTCATGCAAAGTGTGTGAAAAACAAAAAGGCGGCCGGGCAGTAATCCTGGCCAAAATATAAGGAAATTAAACATATGGGAAACAACAAAACTACTGCAATTCTGCGGATTTTGGATGAACTTTATCCTAATCCCCAGACAGAACTCAATTTTGAAACCCCTTTTCAGTTGCTGGTGGCCACCATCCTTTCGGCACAGACAACCGACAGGCAGGTTAATGCCATTACTGCGGAGCTCTTCAGGAAGCATGCCACACCCCGGGACTTTGCTGTCCTGACAGCTAAAGAACTTGAAAGAGAAATTAAGAGCTGCGGATTATATAAAAATAAGGCTAAAAATATTATTACGGCCAGTAAACTACTGGTTGAAAAACATGATTCCCAGGTGCCTGACGAATTTGCGGCATTGATAGCGCTTCCGGGAGTCGGGCGGAAGACAGCCAATGTGGTTCTGGCAAATGCCTTTGGAAAAGACGCGATTGCCGTTGATACACACGTTTTCAGGGTATCCAACAGGCTCGGACTGGCTGCTGCAGAGACAACGGAAAAAACCGAGGAAGATTTGATGAAGATAATTCCAAGCAGTGATTGGAATCGGGCTCATCACTGGCTTATTTTTCACGGGCGCAGAGTCTGCCGGGCACAAAAACCTAAATGTCATGAATGTCAGTTGAGGGATTACTGCAGATATTACGGTAAACAAGGGAATTAGGGGATTTTTGCAGGAAAACAGCGAATATTAGTGCTGATATCGGGAAACAGCTCATATAATATAATTACCTGAATTTTGGAGGGATTATACGGAGGTGCTGTTTTGCCGGAAATAAGAGAAGACCTGATTACCGGAGGTATGGTTATAATTGCCGCGGAAAGAAGTAAACGGCCACAGGACTTTACGCAGGTAAATGAACCCCCAAAAGGGAGTAAGGGCTGTGTTTTCTGTTATGGCAAAGAGACCGCTACTCCACCTGAAATACTTGCAATAAGGCCCGGCGGCGGACTGCCTGACTGCCCGGGGTGGACGGTAAGGGCCTTCCCCAACAAGTTTCCCGCTGTTACGACAGCCGGTAACCCTGACTGTCTTTATGTAGGAGGCAGGAAGGCTGTTAAGGCTGTTGGCGCTCACGAGGTCATTGTTGACACGCCGGAGCATAATGAGACCTTCGGACGGCTGTCTGATACCCATGCTGAACAGGTTATGGAGGTTATAGCTTCAAGATACCGGTATTTATCCGCAGACCCACGGGTTAAGTATGTCCAGGTTTTTAAAAATAGCGGCGCTGCCGCGGGGGCATCCCTTGAACACAGTCATTGGCAGATAATCGCGGTGCCGCTGGTGCCCGAAACAGTTGCCCGGGAAATAAATGGAACCCAAAGGTTTTGGGCGGCCAATGGGGAATGTGTCTACTGCAGAATGATTGCTGAGGAAACAAATAATGGGTCCAGGGTCATCGAACAAACAAAGGAGTTTGTGGTATTAACACCTTTTGCCTCACGCTTTCCCTATGAAACATGGATCATCCCCACCAAACATGAAACCTTCTTTGAAAAAACCGGCATTGAGGAAATAAAAGCGCTGGGCAGAACGGTCAGACGGTCAATCAGAAGGCTGGAAAGAACCCTGTGCCGCCCGCCATATAACCTGACAATACATACCTGCCCAGCAGGCATAAAAAGCCGCAGTTACCACTGGCATATCAAAATCATGCCAAGGCTTTCCGTTATTGCAGGCTTTGAAATGGGTTCAGGCATACATATAAACCCGGTGTCACCTGAAATGGCTGCAGGCTTGCTGAGGGAAACTCAGCCTGACTGAGGGGAAACACGGCCTGACCTACAGGATGACAGCGGCATGAATGGAGTGGAAGCCAATGACTGAAAACAAAAAACTTAAAATTCTTTATGTGGCCTCAGAGGTGTCACCTTTTGCCAAGACCGGCGGGCTTGCTGATGTGGCCGGCTCGCTGCCCCGCTCGTTTGCCCAGATGGGGCATGATATTAGAGTGGTGATGCCCAGATACAAATTTATCTCATGCCGGTTTGAGACCATACATGATTTCCCGGTAATGATCAGTGGGCGGAAAGAGGCGGCCATAATCCGTGAGCACCATATTGAACTTGACAGTGAAGGCCGCAGGACACTGCCGGTTTACTTTGTAGATAACTACCAGTATTTTGACCGCAATAATCTATACTGTTATTTCGATGAAGTGGAGCGGTTTGCTTTTTTCTGCCGGGCTGTTCTGGAAATGCTTCCCAGGATCGGCTTTCAACCCGATATAATCCACTGCAATGACTGGCAAACCGGTCCGATTCCTGTTCTCCTGAAGGAACAGTACTCTAAAAATGCCTTTTACCGGAATACAGCCACTTTGTTTACGGTCCATAATCTGTACTATCAGGGCAATTATCCCAAGGACTGTCTGCGCCTGCTGGGACTCAGTGACAAGTACTATCACCCCGAGAGGCTTGAGTTTTTCGGGGACATCAGCTTTCTCAAGGCCGGACTGGTATATTCAGATGTCATTAACACTGTTAGCAGGACTTATGCCACGGAAATTCAGACACCTGAGTATGGTGAACGCATGGAAGGGCTGCTGCGGAAGCGGTCTGAGGACTTGTACGGTATAGTAAACGGTATCGATTATGACGAATTTGATCCTGCTCGGGATTCTCTGCTGGCACAAAACTATGACAGCAACTCAGTTGAACTTAAGCGGAATAATAAATATGCCCTGCAAAGGGCCATGAAACTTCCGGTAGGCGACAGGCCGCTGCTGGGCCTTGTTTCCAGACTGGTAGACCAGAAGGGGCTGGACCTGCTGGCGGACATTTATGACCGCTTAATGGCGGACGATATCCAGGTAGTAGTTCTGGGATCAGGGGATAACTATTATGAAAGTTTTTTCAAAAATATGGCTCTAAGGCATCCGGACAAAACAGCGGTCCATATCGGTTTTAATGCCCCACTGGCCCAACAGCTTTATGCGGGTGCGGATATGTTCCTGATGCCTTCCAGATTCGAACCCTGTGGACTGGGGCAGCTCATCAGTCTGAGGTATGGCGCTATTCCCATTGTACGGGCCACCGGCGGCCTTGCTGATACGATTACGAATTACGATCCCGGTACACATAACGGCAATGGTTTCGTTTTCCGTAATTACAGGTCGGAAGAATTGCTGACTGCTGTTCAAGCTGCTATAGATGTCTACCGGGGCAGTCCGGAACTGTGGATAGGGTTGGTCAGGAAAGCCATGACAGAAGACTTTTCCTGGTCTGCTTCAGCTCTCGAATATATCAGGTTATATCATATTGCGTTAATAAAAAGGCTCCATAACAGGAGCAATACAGTGTGAAAGAGTGAACCCCCGGTCAGGGGGTTTTTTCAAAAAAAAATTTCAAACTAAGAAGGAAATTTGGAATATTCAGAGTATTCAATGTTTAGGACGGTGAAAGCTACAGATCAGCGTGGCCAAAGATTACTGTTTTTAAGTGCACCCAGCAGATTATCCCGAACTGAGGGACTTATTTTTTCCCAACAGGAAATAATATCCTTCATTTCCTGTCGCTTCGTCAGGCCATTGGCCGGGCAGGGGTTATGAATAACAGGGAGGGACAATCTTTTTACAAGCTTGATTATTGTTTTTTCTTCTACATATATCATAGGACGTATCAGGGTAATGTCTGCCCTGTCCAGGTATGTCTTTGGTTTAAAAGTTTTGAAGCGGCTTTCAAAGGACATACAAAGGAGCAGGGTTTCCAGGGCATCATCCAGGTGGTGTCCCAGAGCTACTTTGTTGCAGCCCAGTGACTTGGCGATATTGTGTAATGTTCCCCGCCGCAGTCTGGCGCAAAGTGAACATGGGTTTGACTCCTGCCTTGTTTCGAATACAATGGGGCCGATATTGGTTTGTTCGACATGATAGAGAACCCCGGTTGCCGCACAATAGTTTTTCAAGGGTGTCAGGTCGCCGCCCCAGCCCATATCAAGGGTAATAGCAGTAATTTTGAAGCTGACCGGACAAAACTTCTGCCATTCAGTCATGATATAAAGGAGTGCGGTGCTGTCCTTGCCACCGGACAGCCCTATGGCAATATGGTCACCGGCTCCGATAAGCCCGAAGTCCTCATTTGCTTTTCCGATTCGCTGCCACAACTCTCTGCGATAAATACGCTTCAATGGTTTACCTCCAGAAAAATCAGGAATACTGTTAGTATAAACCAAATACCTGTTAAAATCCAGTTTGTCTTCGGAGGGGTTTCTATGGAATTAAGTAAAATATGTGAACTGTTAAAAGAATCATTCCCGTTTCAAGTGCGCAGGCATCGCCAGATTTTAGGCCTGCTGTACCCTTTTGCAAATCTGAAAAACGCTAAAAAATATGATCCGATAGGTTTTGTGTTTCCCGAAGTAAACCAAAAGGCGGGAATTAATTACCGGAAATTTTATCGGTGGGCATTTTTTGATTATTATAACGGGTTAATGATTAAAGGGGCTGCCAAAGCAAGTAAAGTTTTTTGCACGGTATTTCCTAACAGAAGACCATTTGAAAAGATTTTGGAGAAGGCGGACAGGGGTGATTTGGTGTTTACTCACCACTGCTGTGGATTTCACAGGAAAAAAGGTTTTTTGCCTATTCCCCTGGACATTCTTGAGAAAATCAAGGAAAAGCAGTTATCAGTCTATAGTCTGCACACTCCATTTTTCAATAATGGGCCCTGGTCAACTTCAGTGCAGCTGGCCAGGATGCTTGGCATCAGGCAGGAAGGTGAATTTGCCGCAGTTAATGGCAAAACCACGGGAGTTTTTGGCCGGTCACCTGTTAGCAGTCTCAATGAATTAAAAAACCTGCTTAGCAGGCAGACCGGGGCCAGGGATATCAATATTATCAGTAACAAAAAGAGTACTGAAGCCGGACGGGTGGCTGTGATTGCCGGAAATGGCGGATATGAGCACTTTATTACTGAGGCCGGACGTCTTGGCTGTGACACTTTCCTTACCGGAACAGCGATTGAGGAAGCAGAAATACCCGATTCCCTTGAGGCAAACCTGCGTTTCCGCAAACTGGCAGAACAATTAAACATCAATGTTATCGGCGGTGGCCACTATTTTACCGAAAAGCCTGCTCTGCAGAATATGGTCTGCTTTTTTGACAAACACGATATTCATGCGGAATTTATTCCTGATGCGGAGGAAGAGTCAGGTGTTATCTAAAGGCTGTTCCAGCCAGTACAGCACTGCAGCCAGGATTAGGCCCCAGATTGAAGCGCCTATGAAATTTGAAACAGATGTTTTCAATGGGATGGCGGAGATTTCCGGGATTTTAAAAAGTATAATAATGGCATAGATCAAAAACCAGCTGATTACACTGAAGTACCAGCCTTTTAAAAATAAATTGGCGCTGGAAATCAGCCTTTGTACGAGATATACAAAGATTATGCCCAGCAGGGCATGAAAAAACCATGTGCTCAGTGTGGCGAAAACTGCCTCACCTGCATTTAACGGTCTCCGGCCATAAATTACAATTCCGGCAACATCCAGCCAGCGAAATGTAGAAAAATTTAAATAATAGGCCAGTATGTCATAAGCTTTAGCAATAACCCCAGCAATGATACCGGCCAGCAGTCCCCGGGTAAAGCGGTCTGTTATCTTCAGCAATTTTATCACTCCTTTTATCCATAGCATTTCTTGACTGAACTCCTTTTATTAGCTGTTTATTTTAAAATTAGCTCATTAATTTCAGTAAAATTGTGGAAAAGAAAGAGCAGTCACAAGGACTGCTTTCAGGTTGCTGACAAAGTCATTAATATTGTTGTAAAAATGTTATAAGACAGGGGTAGATGTGTTCCGGAGGGCGGAGTCTGTCGTCCGTCCGGCCCGTGACCGCATAGCGGGAGCGGTTGCCGGCGGAGATGTATGGGGGTTCCCCCGATCCGTCGAAGCCCCGGCCTTTCTGAAAGGCCGGGGCTCGGTAACGGATTGGGGGCCCCGCCCGAGGAATTCATCTACCCCTGTCTCTTGTTACATTTTTACAATCAAAAAATATGGGATCTGTCAATAAAGAAAGAGCAGTCACAAGGACTGCTCTTTCTTAGTCAATCGTTATTTCCGCCAGGATCTGGTTAAATTCATCAACAAAAATTACTGAATTTAAGGGCTGTTCCGAAAGGGGTATTTTGACCATTGCGTAAGGATAAGTAATTACTTCAATAACCATGGCGCTTTTGGCCGGATCAGCGCGGGTGGTCCAAACTCTGTAAGTGATTCCTTTTTCATCACTGACTGAAGATATCTTGGTTATGTCTACCGTATATCCCCCGGTCTTTTTCTCCCCGCGGGTGACCAGGAAGTAAAGATTACTATCAAATATAGCGGTAAGGTAATTTTCTGAAGCCTTATTTGTATCTGCCCACTGCTGAAGTTCAGGAAATGAGTAATCTTTGCTTACCGGTTTAATTGATACCGGAACACCGTTGTCGGGGACAATGGATTGGGCCGCTATGACAGTTAAGGTGTTATCCTCGGAAGTGTTAACCCTGATGTAATTGCCGGGAGTCAATTGTTCTATTACAGCCGGTTTGCCGTTCAGGTATACCAGGAAATGTCCTGGCAGCTTTACCTGACAGGTATCTCCTGCTGCATCAGTGATGTAAATCAAGTCCTTTTCAATTGCAATATTTTCAACAGACCCGGTAATACTGTCCGAATTCAAATGAAGCGCAATATTACTCAGCACTACTGCCATTTCGGCCCTTGATAACGGAGTATCCGGCTGAAACCTGCCATCCGGAAAACCGTTCATAATTTTATATTCACACGCAATTGAGACATATGCCCTTATGTCTTCCTCAATCTGTTGGGAATCTGAGAATGGCAGTGGAGTGTTGGTTTTCTTTCGGGCTTGTTTTGCCAGACCCAGGCTGCGGACTGCGAATACGGCTGCTTCTTCCCTGGTAAGGGGCTGCTGCAAAGACGCTTTTTGCAATTCACTGTATAGGAGGAGATCCTGCTTTAACGCCATTGCCACATAACCGATTGCCCAATCAGGAATATTAAAATTTATCTGTAGATATTTATTTGACTCCAGGTCAAATTCCGATGGCTCGTAATTTGACATTTTTCCCAGAATAACCACTGCTTCCAGCATTGTTACCGGCCTGTTAGGTTTGAAGGTGGAATCCTGGTATCCATTAATCACACCTTTGACGTACATCTCAGCAATTGCGGCTTCAGCCCAATTACCTTTGGCATCAGGGAAAGGGAATGGATCAGGCAGTGATTCCGAAATTACAGGCGGCAGATTAAATTCCTGTACATATGAAAAAGAAAACCCGGTAGTCAAAAAGCAGGAAGCCATAAAAGAAAAACCTGTTAATAGGGAAACTAATTTGGTTCGGCGCATCCGGTGAGGCCTCCCTTTTGTTCAAGTATTGGTTAATATAACCTATCGAAAATGGGAACTGTTTTTTGGGGGTGACTGATTTATTTTAAACAGGTAGATAGAATAAAACAGGTAGATAGAATAAAAAGGTTCTTGTTTTCACACTCTAAGATAAGATAAATTATTTGGCATAAATGAACTTTTTTCGGAGGTATGAATTATGATGCTGGACAGAAATCTTAAAGTGTTGTTAGTAGGGGCTGAGGTTGTGCCGTTTGCAAAGACCGGGGGGCTTGCCGATGTGATGGGATCTCTCCCTAAGGCATTAACTGCCATGGGTAATGATGCCAGGATTGTGCTTCCGAGGTATCAGGGTATTGATGACCTGACCACTGTCGCCGATTTCCCGGTAAAGATGGGTAACCGGATGGAGACGTGCATAGTCAGGCAAGCTAATGTTGAAGCGAAATTGCCTGAAGGAGGAACAAAGAACGTTCCGGTTTACTTCATTGACAGCTATCACTATTTTGATCGTGAGGGAATATACTGCCACTTTGACGATGCCGAAAGGTTTGCTTTTTTTGATGCAGCCGTACTGGAAATGCTGAAGCGAATTAGTTTCCAGCCTGACGTTATTCACTGTAATGACTGGCAGTCAGGAATGATTCCTTTCCTACTCCAGGAAAGATACAGCCCGCAGGATTCATTTTATAACAGAATAAGTACTATTTTTACAGTTCATAACCTTCTCTATCAGGGCAATTATGACCCTGACTTCATGCGGGTACTGGGAATTGGCAGTGAGTATTTTAGCCCCAACTCTCTGGAGTTTTACGGCCAGGTCAGCTTTATGAAGGCCGGGCTTGTATATGGTGATGTGATTAATACTGTGAGCAAGAGGTATGCCCAGGAAATCCAGACCTCCGAATATGGGCTGGGCTTTGAAGGGTTACTGCGGAAAAGATCCCAGGATCTTCACGGTATAGTAAACGGAATCAATTATCATGAGTTTAATCCGGAAACCGACCCGCGTATTTTCAGGGCCTATAACTCGCGTTCGATTCAGGATAAGTATGAAAACAAGTTTAGCCTGCAGAAAGAAATGGACCTGCCTGTCAGGGATGTGCCGGTAATTGGTTTGGTCTCAAGGCTGGTTGACCAGAAGGGTCTTGATATTATCGCAGAAATGGTTGATGAAATGCTGCAGGAGGATATTCAGTTTGTTGTTTTGGGAGAAGGTGACAGGTATTATGAAGAAATGTTTGCCGGAATCAGGGACCGTTATCCCCATAAAATAGGGTTATACCTTGGCTATAACGGCATCCTGGCGCAGCGGATTTATGCCGGTGCAGACATGTTTTTGATGCCTTCGAAATTTGAACCCTGCGGTCTGGGACAGCTCATCAGCCTGAGGTATGGGACAGTCCCGATAGTGAGGGCTACCGGAGGACTTGCTGATACCATAGTTGATTATAATATGGAAACAAATTCGGGTAACGGCTTCTCCTTTGAACCATATGATTCAGCTGTCCTGCTGGAAACAGTCAAAAGGGCTCTGCGGTTATACCGCGATTATCCGGAGAGGTGGCGTGGTCTGGTTGTCTCCGGAATGGAAAATGACTTTTCGTGGAACAGGTCTGCTGCAGAATATCTTGAATTATATGACCTGGCCATTAGCAAGCACGCACGTGGCTGCAGGATAGCCTGAGGAGTTAAGCGGACTGGCTCCAGGAGTCCGAAATTTTTATGTCTTATGATTTCGGAACGTCTGGAGCCATCATGCAATTTGCGATGACGCTGTGACTGTTCAACCTCTCAATTACCCCAGGCCACCCCTTTTCACCCGACGTGTGCCGAAAACAAGGAAATTTTTTAAAAATATCAGAAACAGTGAAGGAATTAAGTGGTATTCGTCGAATATAAGCTTAAACACAGAGTGTCCCTTCGGGGAGGTTGTCTATGACCCGTTATTATATAACAGTATTGTTGATTAATATCCTTTTTGCCGCATTTTTTTATTTCAAATTAACAGATACGGGCTTGTCAACCAAGGCCTTTATTTTTATTGGTAGCCTTTCGCTGCTGGTCGGAATAAGTTTTCCACTATTAGCGGGGTTTTTTAACATTTATGTTGTTATTGGGATAAATTTATTGATCCTAAGTTTAGGGGCTTATTATATTACACAGATAGAACAAGCTGACCCCCCGGGTGCGGAACCTGAGCATACAGAAGCGGTTGTGCTGATTGCGGCTGCCGCTGAGGATATTACTGCTGAGGTTAATACTAAAGAAGAAGCTTTGGCTGATGAAGAGATTAAAGATAGACTTGAAGTAATTGCTGATGATTCTGTGGAAATACATATAGAGCCAAATTCAAACGAAGAAGCTGCAGCAGAAGCAGAAGAAGTTGCAGCAGAAGAAGAAGAAGAAGCGGAACCGGATGAAGAACCGGAAGAAGATGATTTATCTATAATAGACGATGGTAACATAGAGAACGAAACTGTTGAAGTAAAAGATAATACAGGCGGCCTGCCTGGTCTGGATAATACCGCACAGGGAGAAGAGATTATGATTTCTGAGCAACGTGGTTCTGAAGAAGTACTGGAGTTAATTTATTCTTACGTTGACAGGGGATTTGACGCCAAAATCGGAGGGAAACTTGACCTGGCCATAAAATACTTCTCTTCGGCGCTTGACCTGAATCCTCCTCCAGACCTGAAAAGTATGCTGGCTTTTGATGTGCATTCAATGTACAGGGAATTGGGACAATATACTGAGGCGAAACAGTGTATGAAGGACTTTTTGGAGGGCATATCAGGGGAACTGTCTTCTGAAGAGGCCCGCGAAATAACAATTAATATTAAATACATAGAGATATTGCAGGAAACGCTTAATAAGGCCAATACGCCAAATTTGCCGTTTTCAAAGCTGCCCGCTCTGATAAAGGTTAGTGTTGAGGGGAAGGTAGATCAGTGGCTGAATAATACTTTTGATAATTAGCTTTGATAAAGTTTGACGGATTTTCGATATATATAAAGCCTTATGATAGGAGAGTAGGTAATGAAACGAAGCGAAGAACTGTTGCGATTGTCAGTCATTAGCATTGAAGACGGAAAAGAGCTGGGAACTGTAAGTGATCTGGTAATAAACGCCGATAACGGACTGGTACAGTATTTGGTAGTAGATAATGGCCTCCGGTATCTGGGTATCAAGGTTTTACCTTTCAGACTGGTTGAAGGTGTTGGGGAAGATGCAGTTACCATTCAGAATTCTTCCTGTATTGTGGACCTTGGTGATGAGCCCGAAATAAACGGACTTCTGGAGAAAAACGTGCGGGTCAAAGGTACCAGGGTCATGACCAGAAAAGGTAAAATGATCGGTATGGTCAGCGAAATTCTGGTGGATGAGGACAATGAGGGCCGCATTGATGCCTGTGAAATGACTTCATTAGATGATACAGGCAGTAAAGAAATAATCCCCTCAGATAAGATTATTACTTTTGGCAAAGATGTTCTGATTATCAATGAGTTATCGGGAAATTCCGGCAGTCCGGAAAAAAGTTCAAATACTCAAAATGTATCACCTGACAGCGCTTCTACTGAAACTGCAGAAGCAACCGCAGAAATATTGCCTGAGGAAAAAGCCGGGACCCAGGAGCAGTCGGAAGCGGCTAAACTATTTGAAGAAAGACAACGGAAATACCTTTTGGGCCGGAAGGCAAGTAAAAGGATTGAAACCGAAACCGGAGAAGCTATAGCTGAAGAGGGAGATGTTATTACCGAAGAGTTAATGGATAAAGCCAAAGCGACCGGTAAATTCTCCGAACTCTCCATGAATACCAGGGATTAGGTTAAATTTAGGAGGAATCCAGGCTGGGGGAGCGAAAATGACCGGTTTTCCGAAAAAATACCTGTTGATTGCCGCTTTTCTGATATCCCAGGGCTTGGTCAGTATCCTAGGTGGACTGGCTTTTGCATCTGTCCCCGGGGGAAATATAATTTTCCCTGGGGTTTTTATTAGCGGTATGAAGGTCGGAGGCTTGACTGCGGATCAGGCTGCAGCTCTGCTGGGGAAAAACCGTGATAAGCTGCAGACCGAAAACATAGTTTTGCAGTATCAAGAGAAGACATGGCTTTACTCACTTAATAAATTGGGGATTACTTTTGATATTAGGGCTACAGTTGATAAGGCCCTTTTGGAAGGGAAAAGCGGCAGCAGCATACGGAAAGTGCTGGAAATGTTCAGGATCAGGTACAGTAAGCCTAATTTCCCCCTGGAATACAATTTGGATGAAGCCAAATTTAATAGTGCCCTTAAGGAAATTGCAGGAGAAATCAATGTTCAGCCTGTAAATGCAGCTATAGTATCTGAGCGTGGCAAGGTTCGGCTGGTTCCTGAAGGCGAAGGTATATCACTTAACATAGCGGTTGCTATGGAACAGGTCAGGGAAGCCATCCGCAAATCAGGCAATGTGCCTGTGAAGCTCCAGGTTGCGCAGGCAATGCCGCATATCAAGGCTTCAGACCTTAAAGGGATCAATAGGGTAATCGGTGCCGGGATTACGGCTTTTTCATCTTCGGATAAAGAAAGAGCTGATAATATTTACCTGGCTGTTAAAATGTTAAATGGGACAATTATACCGCCAGGGCAGGTATTCTCCTTTAATACAATGGTTGGGCCCAGGGTCAGAGAGCAAGGCTACCGCAGCGCCCCGGTGCTGGTAAACGGGCGTCTGGCAGAGGGTACCGGGGGTGGTGTATGCCAGGTTGCCACAACCCTTTACGAAGCTGCTCTTTATTCCGGGTTAGCGATTAAAGAACGACACCCTCATTCTTCGCCTCCCGCCTATATCGGTCCTGGACTGGATGCTGCAGTAGTTTACGGGGAAATGGATTTGAAGTTTCTTAACAATACCGATACGCCAATATACATATCAGCTATTGTTGCAGATGGTCGTGTCAATGTAAAACTATTTGGCGCCGGAAACCCGGGAGAATCTGTTCAGATGGTTACCGAAAATGGCAATGATGACGAAAACATGAGGTCCGAAAGGTCTTATGTCAGGGTTTATAGAATATTCTATAACTATGGGGCAGAAGCTAGGAGGGAGCTTGTTTCTGAAGATTACTATCTTAAAGGAATAATAATAAAATGACTTGGAGGTCCGCTAATAATGTTTGCAGGTTTGTGTACTGTGGAGTTGCGGCTTGACTGGTCCAACTCTCTCAAGGACAAACGGCGGGAAATCAAGAGCCTGATAGACAGGGTGCGCCTTAAATTCAATGTTTCTATTGCCGAGACCGGGTGTCAGGATGAATGGAGGAAGGCTGTCCTTGGGTTTGCAGCGGTAAGTTCTGACCGCAGGCATGTGGACAGTATGGTTAATGAGGTCATCAAATTCATTGAACGGAATACGGATGCGGAAATGATGTCAATAAATACGGAGATAATTTAAAGGGGCTGTCTTGAGACAGCCCCTTTTGCTTTACTTATTGGAACGACCTCCAGTGGAGGTAATTATATAGGTCACCAAGAGTATATATGCTGCGTGAAGCCAGCATCTTGAAAAACTCTAGCAGGATTTCGGCTGTTACCAGGGAATCGCCAAGTGACGTATGCCGTCCTTCGGGAGACAGCTTGTAGAACCTGATTAGGGCATCCAGAGTCTGACAATTCTTCCCGGTGAGGAGGGCATTTGAGAGGACAAATGTATCCACGATGTGATGCGATATTTTTGTATGGCAGTACTGCTTAAGTTTGATGTTGATAAAGTGGAGGTCGAAATCAGAATTATGGGCTACCAGCACACTGTTTCTGGCGAAGTCAAGAAATTCGTTGAGGACCCAGAGGACAGATGGGCAATTTTCCACCATCTCATTGCTAATTCCGGTAATCTCGGTAGCAAGCGGCGGGATGTCCCTGTGGGGATTTACCAGCTGGTCAAAATATATATCCTTTCGAAGTTGACCATTTTCTATCACCACAGCGCTCACGGAGGTAATTTCATCTCCACTGAAGGGATACAGTCCGGTTGTTTCCAGATCAAATACTACGAATCTGGTTTTCATAAGAGGCGTATCCAGTGATATCTTATTTTTTTCGGCCGCGGTTTTATATCTAATCTCGAGAAGCACGGCGGGGTCAATTTCTCCTGAGGCGATGTCTTTGCGGGGGCTCCTCAAACCTACGGCCCATTGAAGGATTCTAAACAGATCTTTCATCTGCACACACTTCCTCCGGTAGAATGCCGGCAGGCCGGGTTAATAACCCTCTACCCTGAAATAAGAGCCGGTAAAACTTTGTAGTCTGGTTATTGCTTTAAATGATTCGCGAAGGACTGCCTGCTCCCGTTTGCTTAAATTGTACGGGTTGAGATAGTTGTCGGGTTCCAGGCTCAGGGCCTGTTTACGCAGGTTCTCCCTGTTCCTGAATGTCAGCAGGGTTTCATATGCCGCATCAATATACTCTGCATCATCCTTAGGCAGGGTACCGTTTGCAGTGAGTTGTGCAATTCGCGCAAAGGTATTGGTTGCGGTAATCCCATCCCGGATTGAGAAAATCCGGGTGCAGTCAACGATATGAACCAGTGCGGTACCTTTTATATCCAGTTCACCCTTGTGCTCCGGGGACTTTTCTGTAATGAACTGTTTGAAAAGTCCGAGGGGCACGGCGTGTGACAGGTCATCCCTGGCAAGGAAATGTAAAACAATCGGGGATTCATTGATAAGCCGGAACACACTGTTTTTCAAGCGTTCTGCCAGTCTTACCGTCCCGTAAACAGGTCGGAAATCCAGGAAAATCGTAAAGTTGCGCAGCATTTCTGAGTGGGGTTCCTGGACCCAGTAGGTTACTGTGGAAACCCATTCCTTATAAGGCCTGCGCCATTGCTTATTGGTAGCCATCACGTTGCCGCTGCACAGGGCGAAACCACATTGGTTGAGGGCATCTACAACTTTGGCTGCCAATCGGGGGAAGTAGCTTTCTGCTTCCTCTATTTTAATAGGGTCGGTGTCGTCATAAATAATGCCATTATCCTGGTCCGTCCGGGTAATCTGTTCTTTACGGCCGCTGCTGCCCATTGTAATCCAGCAGTAGTCGACAGGGGGCAGACCATAGCCCTCATCCAGCATCTGCCTTTCACAAATCTGAATGATTTTTCTGGTCAGCCTATCATAAAGTTCTGTCATGACCTCACAAATCTCTCTGGATGAGGCCTTTTCCGCCACCAGGGCCTTGAGGACATTGTCGATATCATGACTGGATCTTACCAGACCTTCTATTGTTGTTTCTGATTCAACATTACTAACTGTGGTAATAGCACCGGTGCTCCGGCTCTGTACCAGGTCACGCAGAGTGACGATTCCGAGGAGTTCGCCGTTGTTGATAATGGGAAGCTGCTTAACCTTATTTTTGACCATTGTAAGCAGGGCCTGAAAATAAAAGGCCTCCGGAGGCAGAGTCACCGGGTTGGGGGTCATCACATCTCTCACCTTTGTTTCGGTAAAATTGTTGTCTCCCCTGGTGAGTATTCTGGAAACCATGTCAGACTCAGTTATAATTCCAACTGGGTGCTTTGATTGATTGACCACCACAAGTGAGCTGATCCTGTTTTTGGTCAGCTTTCTGGCGGCAGTTGTTACCAGGTCATCCTCAGTACAGGTGATGACTGGTGATGTCATTACAGCGGTAACTCGTTTTCTGAATGGCTGGGCATCTTCCATTCCGTACGCATCGTACGACTGTTCCATGATTACTTCATTAAACATTTCCCTGAGCCTGTCTGTCAGCAGCCTGTTGAAAAAATCAGAAAACTGGGGACTCTGCTGCATGAGGGTGTCAAAAATGTCCCTGTGAAGCAGCAGGCATGTACAGTCTGTCGCTGCCCTCATGGATGCGGGGTAATTCTTTTCAGAAAGAATCACCGTCTCACCGAAAATATCATACGGGCGGCGCAGGCCTACCACGGATTCCACTCCCTTTTCGTTGTGGACGATTATTTCGGCAACACCATCGGTAATAATGAACAGAGTATTTAGGGACGCGTCTCCCTGTCTGAACATAAAGCTTTCCCTGGGATATTTCTTTTCCTGAATATTGGGTTGGATAGACATAAGTATTTGAAGGTCCAATTGATTAAAGGGAGTAATTTTTTCAAGAATCTCAATTTTTTGCATAATAAAACACCCCCGAGGATGCCTGTTTAAAACAATATACTACAAATTGTTACTAATATACAATGATTTTATGACTGGTGGGCGATATATGAGGGTTAACGGTCGTAAACCGTGACCAATGGGAGAAGGCCTTTGTTCTTATAGTAAAGGGCTGCCAATATTTTGGGTTAATTACTTATGGCTATTAAAGTGAGAGTGGCAGATATATTCCTCCACGATGGCAACGATTCAGCTTGTTACCGGCTCCCGCATTCGCGGCTCGCCGACAAGCTGACATCAGACTCATCGTTCCGGAACACATCTGCCACTCTCTAATTTATAGCCATAAGTAATTAACCATTAATATTTGTGACATTCCCAGTTGCTTAAAAAACTAAGAGGCCTTTAGTATTGACGTCAGACTCGCCCTTGGGAACACACCAGCCTCTCCTATTAAATTTGTTTTTGAACTCGATTTTTTGATAATTAATCAGGTCGGATACTTCCTGGTTAAAAATCTTCATAGGTTCTACAACAGGTAATCCGTTATTAATTCGATAGTCTTGCATTTGATCCCATTTGGTTTCTATTCTTTCTCTTCTAACGGCATCATATCTCATCCAAGCTTCTCTTACGTCAGTATGTTTGCCATTAATGTCTTTACGCAGCCATAAATATGAAAAGTCTATTAGCATTTCAAGAAGTGTTCTGGTAACAATAATTGCTGCAGAATCGTAACCTATTTTAGTAAGTTGATATATGCTAAATCCAAGATGATAAGAATGGATGTGGTGAATGTGGTGAGGTGTTGTACAAGATTTTCCTTGCACTGACGCCGTTATGAGTCTTGCTGCGAAGCACCGGCAACAAGGCGGGAGTCCCCGTATGTTCGAAGATGGCGAAGGCCGCCGGGAAGTTTTGGCAAAGCCAAAACGAGAGGCGGCCATCTTATCAGAAAAGCTCAATGAGCCATCAAGTTCGGGGACGCTGCCTTGTTGCCGGGGAGTAGCAGCTTAGACTGATAGGCGTCAGTGCGGAAAATCGGTACAATACCCACCACATATTTATCCGGCTTGCTGCTTGGTGTAATTGAGGAGTCCACCTGCTTTGATGATTTCCATCTGGCGCGGGGTCAGGTCGTGGCGTACTCTAAATTCATTCCCGCCGGTGACGTTTTTGACAACCAGCTCATTCATGGTGGCAATGGATGATACGTCAATTTCCAGGGTGCTTTCTTCATTGAAGGTGTCATAATCATTTTCGTCAACGAAAGTAAGGGGGAGAATCCCGAAGTTCACCAGGTTTGCCTTGTGAATTCTGGCAAAGGATTTGGCTATAACGGCCTTTATACCCAGATACATAGGGGCAAGGGCGGCGTGTTCCCTGCTGGAACCCTGGCCATAATTGTGGCCGCCGATTACGAACCCTTCACCTGCGTCCCTGGCCCTGTCGGGGAATGAAATATCTATTCCGGAAAATACATACTGGGAAATGGCCGGAATATTGGAGCGCAGGGGTAAAATTTTGGCTCCTGCCGGCATGATATGGTCTGTGGTAATATTGTCTCCCAGTTTCAGTAGAGCCGGTCCGCTGAGTTTTGCGGGGAGCGGCCGGTTAACCGGCAGGGACTTAATATTAGGCCCTCTCAGAACCTCAACCAGCGACGGGTCTTCAGCCGGTGGGATAATCATACTATCATCTATGAGGAACTTTTCAGGCATTGGTACATCAATATAATCTCCCAATTCTCTGGGGTCGGTGAGGACCCCCGTTAAAGCTGATGCTGCAGCTACCTCAGGGCTTGCCAGGTATACCTTGGCATCGGCAGTCCCGCTCCGCCCCTCAAAGTTTCTGTTAAAGGTCCGTACCGTGACTGCTCCGGAAGACGGCGACTGCCCCATGCCGATACATGGTCCGCAGGCTGTTTCCAGTATTCTGGCCCCGGCCGAGATGATGTCAGCCATGGCGCCGTTTCTGGCCAGCATTTCAAACACCTGGCGGGAACCGGGGGCAATACTCAGGCTTGTTGCCGGATGAACCTTTTTACCTTTGAGAATTCCGGCTACCCTCATCAGGTCAGTATAAGAAGAGTTTGTACAGCTGCCGATAACAACCTGATACACAGAGATTCGGCCCACTTCCGTGACTTTAGCTACATTATCGGGGCTGTGGGGCTGTGCTACCATGGGTTCCAGTTCAGTAAGATTTATTTCAATAATCTCGTCATAAGAGGCATTGTCATCAGCTTTGAGCTCTGACCAGTCATGTGCCCGGTCCTGAGCCTTAAGGAAACCTAGAGTAACCTCATCACTTGGGAATACTGAAGTTGTGGCACCCAGTTCGGCCCCCATATTGGTAATGGTAGCCCGTTCAGGAACACTCAGGGTGGTGACACCCTCCCCGGAGTATTCGATTATTTTTTCTACACCGCCTTTAACGGTCATTATACGCAATAGTTCAAGAATGACATCTTTAGCTGAAACCCAGGGGTTCAGTCTGCCGCTAAGTCTTACATTTACGACCCTTGGCATATTCAGGTAAAACGGACCGCCGCCCATGGCCACGGCAACATCGAGGCCGCCTGCGCCCATAGCAAGCATACCAAGGCCGCCGCCTGTTGGGGTATGGCTGTCTGAACCTAAAAGTGTCATCCCCGGAACCCCGAAGCGTTCCAGGTGTACCTGATGACATATCCCGTTTCCGGGCCTTGAAAAGTAAATACCGTGTTTTGCTGCAACTGACTGTAAAAATCTATGGTCATCTGCATTTTCAAAACCGGTCTGCAGTGTATTATGGTCAACATAGCTTACTGAAAGGCGGGTCTTTACCTGCGGCACTCCCATAGCTTCAAACTGAAGGTATGCCATCGTGCCGGTGGCGTCCTGTGTAAGTGTCTGATCAATTTTAACAGAAATCTCTTCATTTGGAACCATGTTTCCGGAAAGTATATGACTGCCGATGATTTTTTGCACAATATTCTGTCCCAACCTGTTAACCTCCTTCTAATTCTGTTTATACCTTTAATTAATTTATCAGAAATTGGGGTGGGTGTCAATGAATGGAGACATGCTGACCATTTGTTGTTTCATACAACCCGTTTAGCATTCATTTTAATCAGTTTACGAGAATTCCTTATCACCTTCAGAGTGAATTTGATATAATTTAATAAACATATAGTAGTTACCTGGTAGTAAAATAAATAATTTGGGGGGTGGCTTTATGACTAAATCACTGTGTACTCATGAATTTGATGAGGTCTGCAGGCTTTTGGACCGATTGTCTCACGATGCCGGGGAGATGACGATCAAAGTCTTTGACGGCTTATTGAGGCATAGCCGGGCTAGCCTTGAAGAAGCCGAGCAGCTCGGACAGGCTATCGACAGCATGGCAAAAGAAGTAACTGTAATGGTTCTTGCAGCAAAGGAGGATTCAAAAGTTCTGCCGGCAGCAACTATTGTGGAAATGGTAAATGAAATGGAGAAAATAAAGTACAGCCTTGATAAAATAATCGTAAATATCCGCAGTAAAGCTGATGAGGGGATTCTGTTCAGTGATAAAGCCATGAGTGAATTAAAGGACTTCTTTATGGCGGCACAGGATGGTTTAAACACAGTCCATGATCTTATTCTGACAAGAAACCCTGTTCTGATAAGTCATGTTATTGAAAAGGCGGAAACTTACGAGGAAATTGGTCGTAAATACGCCGATGAGCATCAGGAACGGCTGATTAAGGGGATTTGCCTGCCAAAATCTTCACTAATATACCTCCTGATACTCGATGGCCTAAAGGATATTCTGAGATTTCTCAAGGCTATAGCTTTTTCATTCAAGGAGGAATAATATCAAGGACTAATGGCTGACCGTTGGTTCAGGAGTGTCTCCTAAGTCTGTCCAGAAAGCACTTAGGGATACTCCTGTTATTTTTTTTGAAAGTTCAATTAATTATAAACTTCCGGCTTATTGGAAAGATTGTACCTTTATGGTATAATGTATACGGAAAATATCTAATATTTCTAAAAACTTCTAAAAATACCCAAAAACTTCTTCGGAGGTCTATGATGAGGGAGCGATTTATTTTTATATTCTTATTTCACCTGCTGGCCATCTCCATGCTTATAGTTCCGGACCAATATCAGGGGCCTGTGGTTACAGCTGTTTTTGATGTTCCCCTCCGGGTTGTGGATACTGTAGCTGTTGGCCTTACGCTGGCGGGGTCAATTTTTCTGTACTTTTCCCTGTTTGCTTATCTTAAATTACATCTTAAAGAGAATGAGCAAACACCTTCAGACAACAGTTTGGATAAAAAAGAACAGTCCTGAGGTGAAACCTGCTAATGAATATTGTACTCGTAGAGCCCGAGATTCCACAGAATACAGGAAACATTGCCCGCACCTGCGCAGTTACCGGAAGTTCACTGCACCTGGTCAGACCGCTGGGATTTTCAATTGATGACAAATATTTAAAAAGAGCTGGGCTTGATTACTGGCATCTGCTTGATATAAATTATTATGACAATTTCAATGAACTTCGACAGAAGTATAGTAAGAATACCTTTTACTATTTGACCACAAAAGGAACCAGGTTTTATACTGAGGTGAACTACAGTCTGGAAGATTTTCTGGTTTTTGGTAAGGAGACGGGAGGCCTGCCCGGGGAAATTATACGGGAAAATTCCGCTTATTGTATGCGAATTCCCATGATAAATGATGTGCGTTCACTTAACCTCTCCAACTCCGCTGCTATCGTCATTTATGAAGCCTGGCGGCAGTGTGGCTTTCCGGCGGGGACATAACAAGCAACTGGGGTGTTTGACCAGACATAGATGCTGTGATATACTATAAATACTAAAAATACATATTGGGAATACGCTTAAATCTCCGGTTTTTCACCGGGATGCGGGGGAACCAAACAATGGGGTGAATCTCACAGTATTGTGGGTAGGGGGACTCTTCCTTCCGAATCCGTCAGCTAACCTCGTCAGCGTGGCAAGAGGAATTGCTGTGCATTTCACATATGGTTCAGCTTTCGAATTTCTTTTGATAGCAGGCTCAGGCATCCTCTTTACCTGGGTTTTTTTGTACCTTTTTTTAGATGATAAAAGCATAGGGAGGGATTAGATGGAAATTATTGACCGGTTAGAAAAAAACGGAGCGCTAAATTATGCTCATTTAAAAAACCCTGTTTATCTGAAAACAACTCTTCCCATCCTGGTTGAAATGTTTTGGTCCGAGAACCCTGTTTTTTATCAGCTGCTGCTGCAGGAAGCAGACCTGGAAACCATCAGAAAAAGGGTGTTTAATTACCTGGCGGATTTTGAACGCAAAAACTTCACTTTTCACCATAATACCGATACTACCAAGCGAAACATATCCCGCCGCTGTATCCAGGTTTTGAAAAACATTTTTTCCATAAGAAGTGAAGAGCTTACGGGACAAAGTGTACTCAAGTTTTTGACAGAACTGGCCCACCAACCGGAGGTAACGGCATCAGTAGCTTTTATTGAGGATCTGAGAAATATTTTCCTGGGCATGAAGGGCAAAACAGAGCTTGGCAGCAAGGTTATTTCCATGGAACATTTTGAAAAGGATAACCACAGGGCAGTGGCACGTCTGAGATCTCAAACACTCAACATTGTGGGGGAGAAGATAGATGCCCGGATCAGCAAATACCCCGGCGGTCTGGATGATGAAGTAATCAGGATGAGGACTGCCAACAGGGACAGAATCATAAAGGTTTTAGGCGCTTCCACTAAAGAGTGGAATGACTGGAAGTGGCAGTGCCGGAATATTGTCAGAGATGTAAAGGTTCTGGAAAAAATGATTCGGTTGACTCCAAGGGAAAGAATGGCTATTGAAAGGGGTGTTGGGAACAGGCTTCCATTTGGGATTACCCCATACTATGTTTCCCTGATGGACTATGAAGCAGGAAGGAAGCATGACCATGCAATCAGGGCACAGGTTATCCCGCCGCTTGATTATGTGGAAAATGTCCTTTTAAGTAAAGAACTTGGCGCTGACCTTGATTTTATGGGAGAAAAGGATACTTCACCGGTGGATCTGGTTACCAGGAGATATCCCCAGATTGCCATTTTCAAACCATATAACACCTGTGCCCAGATCTGTGTTTACTGTCAGCGAAACTGGGAAATAACCGATGTCCTGGATGCGGGCGCCAAGGCCTCCAACAGTAAGCTGGAGAGCGCTCTGCAGTGGTTTGAGGAAAACCCTGAAGTAACTGAAGTCCTGGTAACCGGCGGGGATCCGGCAGTGATGAATGATGCCATGACCAGGAAGGTCCTGGGCAGATTGGCAGAGTTAGACCATATCAGGAGAATCAGGATAGGAACCCGGACCCCTGTGGTGCTGCCGATGCGAATTACTGATGAATATGCCAAGATACTGGCCGGTTTTATTGAACCCGGCAGGCGTGAAGTTGCTGTAATGACTCATTTTGAGCACCTTTACGAAATAACTCCTGAGAGTGTGAGGGCTGTCCGCAAACTTCGTTCGAGGGGGGTACCGGTTTACAACCAGGGGGTCTTTACAATGGAAAATGCCCGCCGCTTTGAGATGGTGGGCCTGCGCAAGGCCCTGCGGTCTATAGGTGTGGATCCGTATTATACCTTTAATGCCAAGGGCAAAGAGGAAACCAGGGCTTATCGGGTACCTATAGCCAGGCTGATTCAGGAGCAGGTTGAAGAGGCAAGGCTGACACCGGGGCTGGACAGGTGTGATGAGGCCGTGTTCAATATACCGCGAATTGGCAAGAGTTACCTCCGCGCCGGGCATGATCACGAGGTTATTATGCTGACTCCTGATGGTTCCAGGGTATACGAGTTTTATCCGTGGGATCTGGGATTCGCTGATACTAAGCCATACCTTCATGAGGATGTTCCGATTCTGGATTTCCTTGCGGAGATGTCTAAGAGGGGTGAGGACCCCGACGATTACAGGAGTATATGGTACCATTTCTAAAAAAGGAAAAGTACAGGAGAGCGTCCGTAACAGGAGCTCTCTTTTTTTGCGGCCAAGCAGGAAATTGCTGGAAGTTTTCGGGAGCGGTGGTGGGTTGCTGGAAGCAGAGGATGGGTATATAATAAAAATTGTGTTGTTATAATCAATCGTAAAAGTTGGGTGAGAATTAATGAGTGTACTGCGCCGTGTTTTGGATAAATCCATTATCCCCGAAAATACTTTCCTGATTGTTATGGCTGTTGGGGTCGGGATAGGTGCCGCTTTGCTGGGACTCGTATTCAGGTATACAATTGACCTGTTTACCGAATATTTTTTTGGCGGGGGCCGGATTATTCTCGGAGGGCTGCTAAAGGATTACTATGTTTTTTTACTTCCTGTGGTTGGGGGGCTGCTTGTTGGTCCTCTGACTTACTTTTGCGCCAGGGAGGCAAAGGGGCATGGGGTGCCTGAAGTCATGGCCGCTGTAGCCGTAAAGGGAGGAAAAATCAGGACCAGAATTGTACTGGTAAAGTCACTGGCTTCAGCTTTGACCATCGGTTCGGGAGGCTCCGCCGGGGCTGAGGGGCCTATTGTTCAGATAGGCGCCGGGTTTGGTTCCACAATAGCTCAGGTCTTTCACTTGTCGGAGGAACGGATGAAAACCCTGGTTTGCTGTGGCGCTGCAGCCGGAATTGCAACCGTATTTAATGCGCCGATTGCGGGAGTGTTTTTTGCCCTTGAGGTTATCAGTGGCCAGTTTTCTTCATCTTTTTTCAGCCTCACCGTAATTTCTTCCGTAACTGCTTCTGTTATTGCCAGGGCGCTTTGGTGGGGTAACTCGGCAGTGTTTGCCGCCAATTACTCACTGGTTGATTATAGAGAGACTTTTATTTATATTACGCTGGGTGTATTAGCAGGGATATTTGCGGTCTGTGAAATAAAGGTTATGTACTATTTCGAGGACCTTTTTGACAAGTTAAATATCCGTGAGTATCTTAAGCCTGCTTTGGGGGGGCTGCTGGTAGGGATTATCGGCCTGTGGTTTCCTGAAATATTTGGCGCCGGGTATGGGCCAATTCAGGAAGCGCTGGCAGGCAGACTGGCGTTTTGGCTGCTTGCGGTGCTTGTTTTTATGAAACTGTTTGCGGTTGCACTAACATTGGGGTCAGGAGGTTCCGGTGGGGTTTTTGCCCCCTCGCTTTTCATGGGAGCGATGCTGGGGGGCACAGTAGGTACAGTTGCCCATAAACTATTTCCCGATATCACAGCAAGTCCCGGAGCTTATGCCTTGGTGGGGATGGGAGCCGTTTTTGCCGGCGCGGCCAGGGCTCCGATTACCTCAATGATAATGCTCTTTGAGATGACCAATGATTACCGTATTATTCTGCCATTGATGGGGGCCTGTGTAACAAGCTATATGGTGGCCAACCACTTATTCGGGGAGTCCATTTACACCCTCAAGCTTAAGCGCAGGGGAATTAACCTGCACCAGGGGATGGAAAAGGGCATCATTGAATCACTGAATGTGGGTGATGTTATGGCGAAGGAAGTGGAATCGGTTTCGGCCAATATTAGTGTTTTGGAGATGAACAGTATTTTCGAAGGCAGTCGGCATATGGGATTTCCTGTGCTACGGGAAGGCCGGTTGGTGGGGATAATAACGTATCTTGACATCAGGAAAGCACATGACCGGGGATTTGATACCCGGTCAGTAGGGGAAATAATGAATACTGAGCTTATGGTTACATTTCCCGATGAGAACCTCAGTGAAGCATTAAAGAAGTTCGGTTTAAGAGGTATTGGCCGCCTGCCGGTTGTTGACAGAAATAACCCCGAAATAATTATTGGAATACTTACCCGGACAGACATTATCAGGGCATATAATAAGAGGCTGCTCAAAACTCAGGCGGCGGACGTTTCGGGAAGTTCTACTTAGTCTTTATTTTGCTTCAGGCTCGTGATAAGGCTCAATATAGGCAACGTCTTCGATGATATAGCCGGCCTTTTTCAGATCATCCACAAAATCAGGGCGGCTGCCTTTTACCTTGAGGACCAGTTCATTACCGAAGGTTACAATATTATCTATACAGATGTTCTTGTTATCTGTAAATGAAACCAGGTCTGAGAGGAACCCCCATTTTTTTTGAAACAGAATAGAGATTCTGGTCCCGCCTTCTCTGAGCCCAAGAGCTGTAATGAAGGCATCAATGATATCATTTTTGGTAATCAGGCCAACGATTTTACTGCTATCCAGAACCGGCAGCGAACTAATCCTGTTGGTGCGCATAATCAGGGCTGCTTTTTCAATTATTTCATCAGGAGAAATGGAAATCGGGTTTGATTTCATCACCCTTGAAACAGGAGTCCTTGAAAGCAGGTTGGATTCAAATGATGATAATTCCTTGCCATTAGGAAACACCTTTAAAAGATCTGATTCGGTTACCACGCCGATTAGAGAATGGTTTAAATCAACCACAGGCAGATGCCCGATACTTTTTTTTCTTAAAATATCGAGGGCTTCACCGACGGTGGAATCATCTAATATAGTCACTACAGGATATGACATCAGGTCTTTTACCAGCACGACAACACCCTCCTTTAACAATTAAGAATTTCTCCTTATTTCGACACCAACACCGTAAATCCTTGTATTAAACCATAAAAATATTTTGTATAATAAAGGAGTGGATAGATACAGCGGCGAAATATCAGCAAAAATAAGTCTAAAGGGGGAAAAACGGTGAATGGTGAAATAAAGAGAATTGGCGTATTGACAGGCGGTGGAGATTGTCCCGGCCTTAATGCCGTTATCAGGGCGGTTGTCAAAACTGCCATTAATAAGTACAACCTGGAAGTAGTTGGCTATTTGGACGGGTTTGGCGGTCTGATCAATAATATGGCCAAGAAGCTGACAGTTGCTTCAGTATCTGGGATATTACCCAGAGGAGGGACAATCCTTGGCACAACTAACCGTGACAATCCCTTTAAATATCCTATGATGAAGGATGGAGAACGTGTATATGTGGATATGTCCGGACATATTATGGACAACCTGAAGGAAATGGAAGTTGATGCTCTGGTGGTTATCGGGGGCGATGGCAGCCTAAGTATTGCCAAGGAGTTCTGTGACCAGGGCCTCCCTGTTGTCGGTGTCCCCAAAACTATTGATAATGATCTTTCGGCAACTGATGTTACTTTTGGTTTCGACACTGCTCTGGTTACGGCCACTGAGGCTCTTGATAAGCTGCATACAACTGCTGAGTCCCATCACCGGGTAATGGTTCTTGAAGTAATGGGGCGGTACGCGGGCTGGATTGCTCTCCATTCAGGAATTGCCGGAGGAGCAGACGTTATTTTGATTCCCGAGATACCATTTTCTATTGAACATGTGTGCCAGAAAATTAAGGCCCGTAAGGTTCAGGGCAAGAAGTTCAGTATCGTGGTGGTTGCCGAGGGCGCCAAACAGGTTGGCGGAGAGATGGTTGTACAGAGAATCATTGCAGACAGCGCTGACCCAATCAGACTTGGCGGGATTGGCAATGTTATCGGGGAACAGCTGGAAAAATGCAGTGGAATGGAAACGAGGGTTACGGTTCTGGGCCACCTGCAGAGGGGGGGGAGCCCCACTCCTTTTGACCGGCTCCTTGGTACCAGGTATGGCGCTCATGCGGTAAAAATTCTTATGGAAAAGAAATTTGGTGAAATGGTCAGCCTGAGGGGGACAAACATTGAATCTGTTCCCATAATGGATGCCGTTAAAGTGCTGCGCAGGGTTTCCCCTGACAGTGATATTGTTTTTGCTGCCAAAGCTGTGGGAATTGGGTTTGGTGACGAATAATGCCACAATCACAGTATGTCAAACTGGCAGATATCTATGACTACCTGATGGCCGGCATAGATTATGAGGAATGGGCAGATTATCTGGAACAGCTTCTGGAGAGGTACTCTGTCCGTGCCGATAGAATTGCTGACCTGGCATGCGGCACCGGTAATACAACTTTACCCCTGGCTGCCCGGGGTTACGAGGTATATGGCATAGACATCGCTCCGGCAATGCTGGCCAAGGCTCGTCAAAAAGCCGGGGAACAGGGATTGGCTGCAGTATTCCTGGAGCAGGATATGCGGGATCTTGAGCTGCCGGTTCCTATGGACTTAGTCACCAGTTACCATGATGGGCTGAATTACATTATCAGCCCGGACGACCTATGCCTGGTTTTTAAAAAGGCATATAGGTCCCTGAGACCGGGGGGATTATTTATTTTTGACATGAATGCCGTTGAAAAGCTGTCTGGGGCCGGAGGAGATACCACGTTTGCCGATGATGAAGACATGTCCCTCATCTGGGAAACCTCCTATGACCGTGAGGCCGACATCTGGGAGATACGGCTGACCGGCTTTGTGAAGCAGAACGGGTTACATGAAAAACAGGGCGGATTATACGAAAAATTTGTGGAGACACACCGGGAAAAGGCTTACAAAAGTGATCAAATACTTGGCTTTCTAAGAGAAGCCGGGTTTGTTGTGCGGGATGTGTTTCATGGGTTTTCTTTTGACCCTCCCAGGCATGACAGCCGCAGAATATTTTATGCTGCTCAAAAAAACAACCAGGGAGATAAGACCAATGATTAATACTGTATTATTTGACCTTGACGGTACGCTGCTTCCAGTGGATACAGACAGGCTTATTGAAGCTTACCTGGGACTCCTGGCCCAAAAGTTTAGCAGCCGTATTGATAGCACGGAGTTTATCCGGGCCCTGATGAAGTCAACGGGAAAGATGATGAAGAACAATGACCCCGGTAAATTAAATCGGGATGTTTTTATGGAGGATTTTATTCCGCGGGTGGGGATGCCAGGGGATGAGTTGGAAAAGATGTTTGGTGAATTTTACGAAAATGATTTTCCTTCCCTGTCAGTATTTGCTTCCCCGAGGGGGGAGAGCCGGGAAGCGGTTCAAAGAGTTCTGGAAAGGGGAGGTGATGTAGTTATTGCCACAAATCCTGTCTTTCCGGAACAGGCCATCATTGAGAGGCTGAAGTGGACCGGAGTTGAGCGCTCAGACTGCAGATTTATCACAAGCTATGAGAATATGCATTTTTGCAAGCCATACCTGGAGTATTTCCAGGAGATTCTGGACCATATCGGGAAAGAACCCGAAGAGTGCCTGGTAGTGGGAAATGATGTGGATGAGGACCTGGTTGCTGCCAAACTGGGAATGCGGACCGTATTGGTAAAAGACTATCTGATAAACCGGGGTGGCGGAGATTACCGGGCGGATATTGTGACAACACTTGAGGAACTGCCTGATACTGTCGCCGGAGTTTTCTGATTCACACTCCAACATGACGGTATTAATCGCTAAAGTTCCATCAAATATTAAGATCTTCAGCATTTACTGACAGTTTAGATGCCGGGGATTTTTTTTGCTTCACACAACTTTTTTTAAAACAAAACCTTTAAGGGCTAAATATGACCACTCAGTCCGTTCTTTTGACCGGTTGTTCCCTTGTTATCCCTGACCGGAAAACGGCCTAAAGTGCTAATTATTTCTGTTAACGGAATTTTTAATGCCCATTAAGCCTGTGAAATTTATAATTAAGCTAAGGAGAAGGGTAAGCTGAAATCATATATATGGGGGGAGAGGCCGGTGCATGGCAGTAGTGATAGGCAGCCAGGCCCTAAAGTGAAGCAGATATCTGTGGGTCATCAGGAGCAGGAGAAGCCTTTATGCGGTGAGAAACAGGTATCTCTGTGCAGTGAAGAGTATCTTGACAGGCTTATGAAAAGCCAGTTTAAGCTAAGTTTTAAGCTTTTTATGGTTTTTGTGGGAATTCTCCTGGGACTTCCGATCCTTAACTATGTATTCCCCGAAATCATGAATCTTAGGATAGCCGGTTTTACCGTTACCTGGCTGCTCCTTGGAGTTTTGATTTATCCTGTTACCTGGGTTATTTCTTGGGTTTATGTCAGGAATTCGATTGCCCTGGAGGAAAAGGCCCTGATATGGATGAAGACAGGTGATGGGCAGCGGGAAGGGGGGGCTTGCGATTGCAGCAGGAAATCCAGGTAATCCCTCTTGCCGGTGTTATTTTGCTGGCAATTTTTACTATTGGACTGGGTTTTTATATCAGAAGGTCGGTCAGAGGCGCTGCGGATATGTATGTTGCCTCCAGAGCGGTGAGCGTCCCTATGAACTCTTCCGCTATTTCCGGGGAGTACCTTAGTGCGGCTTCCTTTATGGGTGTTGCCGGAATGATCATGAAAAGCGGGTATGACAATATCTGGTATCCGGTTGGTTATGCTGCGGGTTATCTATTTCTGCTTTTGTTTATTGCAAGCCCCCTGAGGCGTTTTGGGGCTTATACGATTCCGGATTTTGCCGAGGGCCGCTATAACAGCCCGATGTTCAGGAAAATTGCGGTCATCTTTGTTCTGTTTATAGGATTTTTTTATACGATGCCCCAGATGAAAGGAGCAGGAACAGCTTTTGTAAATATCCTGAACACTCCGTACTGGGTTGGTGTCGGTGTGGTCGGGTTTGTAGTAGTATTTAATGTGGCTCTGGGCGGCATGAAAGGGATTACTTTTGTACAAGCTGTCCAGTACTGGATTAAAATGGCCGCCATTTCAATACCAATGTTTATTATGTTTATTTTTTTGGGTGGTTATGGGGCGAACCTGGAAAAGTTCCACAATGATCCCCGCCTTGGCAATACTTTGCCAAAGTTTGCTGCTGACTATACGGCCATTTACAAGCCAGACCCTCCCATGAATGAAATTGTTTTCGGCGCTGCTACCCAGGGTGTTTTCCTCCAGGATACGAGGGTCCTGATCACGGCTTCCCGGAGAATCGCCGGTGATGCTGGCAGGGTGGAAGCACAGCAGTTGATGAATTCCAAGCTGCCGGACATTGTCGAGACAGTGACCCTTCCTTCGGAAGAGCAGGCAGACGTGTATATGTACCGGGCAGGGGACCGGTTTGAAACGGGTAACCCGGTGACCGTCACCAGGCAGGGGCAGCCGGTAACTGCTGCTGACCCTGTCACCGGCAGGGAGCTGCCGCTGACGGTTTCCGCCAGGTTTACTGTTACTCCTGCGGGACCGCAGAATCAGGTTCTGATTACTTACAATGCGGGGCAGCCGGTGCCAAATGCGCCGACTGATAAGAGCTGGTTGGAACCTTATGGGGTCCTTAGTTCCCAATACGGCCATCCGGTTATCTACACGTATTCATTGATTATTGCCATTGTGTGCGGAACGGCGGGTCTGCCTCATATACTGGTGCGTTTTTACACAAACCCTGATGGCAAGACCGCCAGAAAAAGCACCTTTTGGGTAATGATTCTCCTGGGGGTCTTCTACCTGTTCCCCCCGATGTTCGGCGCACTGGGGAGAGCCTGGACACCGGAGCTGTATTCGGTTGCGGGAGGAGCCAGGTCAACTGACTCCGTTGTTCTGGTCCTGCCCCGCCTGCTGAATAACTATGTCCCTCATCTGGGGGATATTCTCTCTGCGGTTACGTCAATGGGAGCATTTGCCGGGTTTATGACTACGTTCTCGGGGCTGCTGGTTTCCATAACCAGCGCTCTGGCCCATGATGTATATGGGACAATGATTAACCCGAGGGCCACTTCGTCACAGAAAGTGGCCGGCTTCAGGGTATTTGCGGTGATAGCCGGGTCGACGGCATGTCTGCTGGGGGTATTTGTAGAAAACTTTGATATCAACATGATGGTGGGCTGGGCCTTTGCCATTGGAGCTGCTTCATATTTTCCCATGCTGATAGTGAGCTGTTGGTGGAAAAAATGTACCGCTATCGGCGCCGGTGCCGGAATGCTGATCGGCGGCACCTCGGCACTGGCTGCCATCGTATCTGTCATGCTGGCCGATAAGCAGTTGATACCTTCCCTGGGGCAGTGGTTTGGGGAACATCCTGTTATTAAAACACTATGTGAACAGCCGGCTATCTGGGCAGTTCCGTTTTCCCTGCTGCTGATCATGGTGGTTTCGGCGGCAACGCAGAAATATGCCCCGCCGGATTCAGCGTGGAAGATGCTGGTCCTGCATGCCCCGGAGGAATTGAACCTGCAGAACACGGAATATATTACTGAGGATGAGGAAAGGGGATACTTATGAGCAGAAATGCATTAGTCTATGGTTCATATTTGGGGATTCTAGGGATAATCACACTTGCGGTCATGTACCTGGGTATTCCCAACCGGGCGGGTTTATGGGTCGCCCTTGGCGTAGCGGCCGTTTATGCCATCTTTTGGCCGCGCTGGGGATGATTTTTTCAAACGGCTTTGCCCGGATATAGATGAGGCAGCCTTTATATTAGACCCGATTGCCAGGGAGGAGCAGATAAATTCCTTCACGACGGCTACAACTCAGCCGGCTAGCCACTCGCGCGGGGCGCTCGTGGGCCGGCTGATGTCAGACTCGTCGTTCCGGAACATATCTGCTCCTCCTTGATTTGGGTCTTAACCTTTAAAAGGCTGCCTCATTTACACAGGAGAAAAGGATACGGAAAAAATCTAAGCCTGAAACATAAGAAGGCATCAAACTTACAAAATTCGAGCCCAAAAACCTCTTGACATACCTATGGGGGGTATGGTATAAATTATATAAAGATACCCCAGGGGGGTATTGCAAGAGGAGGTTTGAATATGGGTGGTATTTCCAGAAGAGAGTTTTTTAAGCGGGCAATAGCTACCGGAGTAGTCAGCGGAATGGCCCTGACCGGGGCTGAAAAGGCTGCCCAAGCTTCCACGGGGCAGGAACCGGCAGGCACATTTATAGATATGACTCTCTGCAATGGCTGTAAAGGGTTAGAGGTTCCCAAGTGTGTCAGCGCCTGCCGTGCCAAAAATCAGGATAAATTCCCCAATCCTGTGAAGAATACTGAAATCCCCAATTACTGGCCCCAGGATAAAAAGGAAGACTGGTCAGACAAAAAGGGGCTCACTACCAGGCTTACTCCATATAACTGGACATTTATTCAGCAAACTAAAATTGAACATAATGGCAAGACATATGCTGTCAACATGCCCAGGAGATGTATGCACTGTGACAAGCCGCCCTGTGCCAAGGTTTGTCCCTTTGGAGCCCAGACTGTAACCAAAGAGGGTGCTGTTCTGATTAATCCCGAGACCTGTTTCGGGGGCGCCAAATGCAGGGATGTCTGCCCCTGGGGAATTCCGGCGCGACAGGCAGGTGTGGGACTGTATATGAAGATTGCGCCTGACTTTGTTGGCGGAGGGGTTATGTACAAATGTGACCTCTGTATTGACAGGGTAAAAGAGGGCAAAAACCCTTCCTGTGTAGATGCATGTCCCAATGGTGCCATCAAATTCGGTTCCAGGAACGAAATGCTGGCACTGGCTAAGGCCAGGGCCAAGGAAATCAGCGGATATGTTTACGGCGACAAGGAAAATGGCGGGACCTCTACTTTTTATGTTTCACCTGTACCTTTTGAGAAAATCAATAAGGCCTTCATGGCCCAGAAGGCAAAACAGCCTAATCCGGATGCACCCGGTTACCCCGGTACACCGGTGAATGTGGGGAACTTTCTGGACACCCCCAATGGTCTTGCAGCAGGTCTGCTGCTGGCGCCCGTTGCCGGTTTGTTTACAGCCGGATATAAGGCATATAAAACCATGAAGGGGGATGATGCCGGTGACCGCTAAGAACACTGTAGAAAAGAAACCCACCATACTGCGGCATTCCCTGACAGTAAGGCTGATACACTGGACAGTAACCCTTTCCACCTTTATTCTGATATTTACCGGATTGGGCCAGATGCCCATATATAAGCGTTATCTCCTCGACCAGGTCCCCGGATTCGCCTGGAGTTCAAATTATGAAATAACGGTATATGTTCACTATATTGCTGCTATTGCGCTGGTTTTTGCGGCAGTATTCCATGTGGTATACCATGGTATGTGCAGGCACTTCCACATCATACCCCGCAAGGGTGATCTGAAGGAATCATATCTCTTGGTAAAGGCTATGCTTACCAAGTGTGAAGAACCGCCATGCCACAAGTATCTTCCGGAACAGAGACTGGCCTATGTTTTTATCGCAGGAAGTCTGGGCACAATAATTATAACAGGAATTTTTAAAGTCCTGAAAAATCTTCCCACAATGGCGAACACCTTTTCCAATGACCTTATTTACTGGATGACAATGCTGCACAATATAGCAACCTTCATGGTTATTTTCGGAATCATTGCACACCTGGGGGCCTTTGTCTTCAAGGCGAACCGGGCTCTGCTGCCAAGTATTTTCAGCGGCAGAGTGGACCTGGAGTATATCAAACACAGGCACTGTCTCTGGTATGAGGACCTATGCTGTCAAGAGATTATTGCTCCGGAACAAATCAAGGGAACTTCTGCACTCGGAAATGACCGTGGGTGAAAATGGTAAGGCATTGTACCGATTTTTTACAGTGACACCGGATAAATCTAACCCGATAAACGGAGGTGGATATAATGTTTGGTCTTGGGCCTGCGGAACTGATTCTGATACTGGTAATTGCCCTGGTTATTTTCGGACCGGCAAAGCTGCCGGAAATGGGTAAGGCCCTGGGGTCAGGAATCAAGGAATTCAAGAAAGCGACTTCCAGTGTAAAGGATGAGATGCGCCTGGAGGCTGCAGATGATAAAAGCCAGGAGTTGGCAGATGATAAAAGCCAGGAGGCTGCAGATGCTGAACTGAAGAAAGGTTGATAACCTGCAAATGAAAGCAGCTGTAACTTTTTAAATAGGTATCCATACCCACCATGGAAACAGCGGGACTACAAGCCAAGTCCCGCTGTTTTTTTGCTGATTTATGAAGAAGGAGTTTAGATAAAAAAAGAGAAGTATACTAATAAACAGGGAATTAATGTAAAAAATGACAAATATTATTATCGTTATTCACTGAGGGAGGATTACAGTGCTTTTTACTATACTCAAAGAATCAAAGAGGTATTTTAATTATGAAAATTTCTTAGTTGACCCTTTCTTGATAAACTGGACACTCTAGAGTTAGGATTGCTCCTAATATCTCACAATTGCTTCGAATTTAGGAC
>NZ_JAHHUL010000019.1 GCF_019008365.1 Phosphitispora fastidiosa
AACCTTATTTTACCACAATTGAGAACGAAAGGGAACTGGTGTTCGGGGAAAATATTCAGAACGGCGATTCATCTCACCACCTGAAGAGGTGGGAGTCTCCTCGCCGCATAGGATAAAAATATTCTGCATCATTCTTCCTCCTGTGGTCAATAATACTATTGTTTGACCAAAGGAGGAATTTTTATGAAGAGGATAAATCATAGGCTGCCTGTTATGGTTTCCCGAATATTTGTCAGCACATTAATGGCCGCCCTGGCGGTCTTTTTTTTACATAATGGCGGGATGGGGGCGGCATTTGTAAAAGGGTCCGCAGGAGCAATGCCTTTTTTTAAAGGGCCCGGAGAAGCGGCACCCCTCTTAAAAGGGCCCGGGGCAGCGGTTCTGGTAAAAGTACCGCCAGAGGAGGGGCACTGGCTGAAGACGGCGGATGACGGCTGGTATGTTCCGGCGATACAGGGGATAAAAGGCAGCCGGGGGAATAAAGTAACTCCGCTTGTACCTATAAAGGAGGCGGCGATGCCAACTGTGGTGCATCTGGAAGCGGCCCAAACAGCTCTAAACTGCTCTGCTGACACCCTCAACATTATGTACATCTGGACTGATGAAGATAAATTGAAAGTAGTCTCGGTAACGACTTTTAACCGGGAGACGAAACAGGCATCCATAGTGGTAATCCCACTTTATACGGCAACCGATACTAATGAGACAATTGAACTCAACAGGGACTACCGTACAATTGGGGACCTGTACAGGGAAAACGGGCGTGAGGGTGTCAGGCGGTTTTTGGAACAAAAACTGGGCCTCGAGATAAGCAATTTTGTCCATGTGAACCAGACAGCTCTGGAAAAACTGAGTGACGTCATCGGGATAATAGAAGTTAATGGGCGCAGGTCAAGCATGCTGGAGGCATTTGAGCAGACTACAGCAGGGCTCCGGACTGATGACAGGGATATTGTCAGTGCAGTGGCCTGTAAACTTGTGCAGCCCCGGATACTGACCAGGGTTCCCGAATTCCTGAGGATATTCAGCCGTGATATGACAACGAATTTTACCACAGGGGAAATGCTGGCGGTTTTTTACCTGAGCAGGCAGATGGAACTTCAGGAGATGCGTAAAACTGCCCTGGCGGGATATGAGTATGAGTCTCCCGGGTCAAAATACCTTTTTGTGTCGGAACAGACCTGGAAAAACATTATCTATGAGATGACTCAGTGAGGCATCCGGAAGCAGCACAGCTCCTAATATATATTTATTTGCTGAAAAATGAAGCCGGCAGAAAAGGAAATAGGTGACCGTTTCTCGAAGTTATAAGGGTACTTTCCAAACGACATTAAGCTCCCGGAAATGACCGGAATGAATATGGTGAGCTATTGTACCGGATTTTCGCACTGACGCCGGATAAATCTAACCTTATTCCTGGCGAAGCCACGGACTAAACCGCCAATTCGGCCTCCTGCCTCAATGGCGGCTTCACCATCCATGGTTCCGGTCCGTGGCTTCGCTTAGCGGAACTGCGGTAATATTTATCACGGCGTCAGTGCAAGAAAAATCTTGTACAACATCTCCCCATATTCTACGGTCATTTCCAGAAGCTAACCGCGTATGGGAAGATATCCAGTTCAAGGCGATAAGCCTTGAACCATAAAGGAAAAAATAATTTCCGCACATAATGAGGGGGAACGGTTATGTTTGGCAAAAAAGCGGTGATCATTGGAGCGGTATTGGTTCTGACACTAGCGGGTTTTGTGCTGGGCCAGGCTGTGAATGCAGCTATTGGCAGTCCGGGGGACCAGAATGACCCTTTGGTTACCAAGAGTTATGTAGATATAGAAGCAGGTAAGCTGCAGGTTCAAATTGATGAACTGACAAATGAGGCTGATACCCTTAGAGGTGAGATAGCGGGTCTGAGAAGTGAAATTGATAAGCTTAAATAGAAATTGCGGAGTGATATTAATGCGAAATAAGTTTAGATACCTGATTCTGCTGCCAGTGTTACTGGGGTTTCTTGCTGCTCAGGCGGTAAGCGCCGGCTCCGGACCGCCGGGAAGCAGTTCAAACCCGGTGATAACAAAGAGCTATGCTGATAAGGTATTAAAACCGGTGCAGGAGCGGGTTATTGCCCTGCAGACAGAACTGCAGTCTCTCAGGGGTGAAGCCTCTGATTTAAGAACTGCGTTGGCTCGTTTGAATGGGCCCATGTTTTCCGATGTGCCTGCTGAGCACTGGGCATTAGGTGATATAGAGTATATGGTGGACAGAGGCATAATCAACGGAATGGGTGACGGCACATTTGCCCCAGGCAGTGCGGCGCGCCGGTCTGAAGTTGCCGCGATGCTGGTTAAGGCCCTGGACCTGCCGGTGGCAGGGGCTGAGGTGAACTTTAAGGACGTCAGCGCCGGACACTGGGCCTATGGATACATAGCGGCAGCCCAGAAGGCGGGCATTATCTCCGGGTTCCCCGGTGGAGAGTTTAAGCCTAATGATAATGTGACCAGGGCCCAGATGGCTATAATGCTGGAAAGGGCATACGGGCTGGAGAAAAGCGGCGCTACCGCCGGTTTTAAGGACGTGCGCACTGATTACTGGGCATATAATGCGGTGCTGTCACTGGCTGATAACGGTATCAGCAGGGGGTATCCCGATGGGACCTTCCGTCCCGCGATATCTGTAAGCAGGGCGGAAGTTGCTGTGCTGCTGGCAAAGGCTATGGACCCGGACCGGAGGGCGAAGTGAAAAAGGAGACAGGAGATCAGGAGACAGGAGACAGGAGATAGGAGATAGGAGATAGGAGATAGGAGATAGGAGATAGGAGATCAGGAGACAGGAGACAGGAGACAGGAGACAGGAGATAGGAGACAGGAGACAGGAGACAGGAGACAGGAGACAGGAGATAGGAGATAGGAGACAGGAGACAGGAGACAGGAGACAGGAGACAGGAGACAGGAGACAGGAGACAGGAGATAGGAGATAGGAGATAGGAGATAGGAGATAGGAGACAGGAGATAGGAGATAGGAGACAGGAGATCAGGAAAAGGGATAATGAATAAGATAAAAGGCGGAAGATTGGTTGGTGCCCTGGTGGTTCGTTGCTGCCGGGGTTTTTCATATACGATAAAAAAAGGAAACAGGCGGATTTTGCCGAATACTGACTCTGGGAATCGGAATTGCGGGAATGAAATTAATTGGGATTAATGGGGAATGACATTTAGGAAGGACATCAGACTATGCAGGATTTTCGCAGCTTTGATCAGGAAGCTTATTCCAGGGATGCCAGAGTGCGGCACCTGAAGCTCAGGAGGGTAAGAAAGCGCCGGTTGTTTCTGACCACTTTGCTATTAGCAGCAGTTATGACCCTGGGAGTCTATGCCTATCAGGCGGACCTGTGGAGCGTGGCTGCAGAAATGTACTATAACAGCAGGGCGGTTGCCGGGGGAGCAGAGGCGCCGGTCATTGCAGAAACAAAATGGCTGAATGTGCTGCTGATTGGTGTGGACCAGCGGAAAAACGAACCGGCCAGGTCTGACACGCTTATGGTGGCAATGTTTAACACAGAAGAGAAGAAGGTTTGCGTAGTATCCATTCCCAGGGATACCAGGGTTAAGATAGATGGCCTGGAGCACGCGACCCGGATTAACCACGCCCATTCCAACGGCGGGATTGAGCTGACCCGGAAGACAGTGGAAGAGTTTCTGGGGATACCGATACACAATTATGTGGAAACTAATTTTGACGGTTTTGAAAACATAATTGACGTTATTGGCGGGGTAAACCTGGAGGTTGAAAAAAATATGTATTATCCACCTGAGGGAATTGATGTCAATAAAGGTTACCAGCGTCTTGACGGACATGATGCCCTGGGATATGTCAGGTACAGGAGCGATGGTGGGGGGGACCTGCCTAGAATCGAGCGCCAGCACAAGTTTTTGGCGGCACTCACTGAGGAGGTTTTAAAACCGGGCACCCTGTTAAAAATACCTGATATTGCGGGTGAACTGCGCAGTAATGTGAAAACGGATCTCCCTGTAAGGGAAATTATTATGCTGGCGGGGCGGTTTAAAAATGCCGGTGCGGAAAATATGAAGTTTGTCAATATTCCGGGAAGCCCCAAATATATAAACAGCGCCAGTTATTACGTTGTTGATGAAGCAGAGCTTCAGGTTTTCATGGATGAACTTATTGCCGGAGCTGCCGGTGAAAATAACCTGAATAATGATGTGAATATTAATGAAGGAAAAGTTTTACCGGAAAGGGACCAAAATTGATGAAAACTGTAGTGATATCCGGTTATTACGGGTATGAAAACACAGGTGATGAAGCGCTCCTGGCTTCTATTATAAAGGCACTCAAAGCAGAGATGCCGGGTGTACATATAGTTGTATTATCATTCAGGCCGGAAGAGACTGCCAGGCGCTATGGTGTGGAGGCTGTCAACAGGCTGGGCCTGTCTCAGATTTTCTCAGCATTAAGGCGTGCCGACCTTCTCATAAGCGGAGGCGGCAGTCTGCTGCAGGATGTGACGGGACCGCTGACCATACCGTATTACCTGGGTATTGTCGCTTTGGCCAAACTGCTGGGAAAGCCGGTCATGTTTTATGCCCAGGGGATAGGTCCGGTCAATGGCAGTATCGGTAAGCTGCTGATCAGGCTGATAGGCAGCAGGGTGGATATGATTACACTGCGGGATGAGGCTTCGGCGAGCCTGCTGCGGCAGATCGGGGTGAGGCGGCCGCCGGTTGAGGTTACGGCTGACCCGGTGTTTGCCATGGAGCCGGAAGCGTGTGCCATTAGTGAGGAAGTATTCAGGGCGCTGGGAATACCGGTATCTGCCGGACCGGTTGTGGGAATATTTATCCGGGAATGGCAGGGGCAGAAGGGGTACAAGGAGGCTGTGGCCGGGTTTGCCGATACCATGCTGGCAAAAGGGAGGCAGGTTATATTTGTGCCCATGCAGTACCCTGCTGATGTGGCCCCGGCAAGGGAAATTGCCGGGATGATGGATAATAAGCCGGTACTGATAGAAGAAGCCTTGGGTTTTTCCCGGATTACAGAGCTGGTTAAGGCAATGGATGTGGTTGTGGGGATGAGGCTCCATGCCCTGATAATTGCTGCTTCCTGTGCCGCGCCGATGGCCGGGCTCAGTTATGACCCTAAGGTAACTGATTTCCTCAGAAGTATTGGACAGCCGGTCCTGGAAGATCTGGAGAGTATTACTGGTGGACAGCTTGTGGAGGAAGTGGAGAAAGTATTCGATAACAGGGAAACTATCAGGAAAAAGCTGCAGGATATCAGGAAGGAACTGCGGCAAAAAGCACTGAGGAACAGTGAGATAGCAATACGGCTGATAGAGAATAGATAGTAGAGGAGAAAAATTTTGCTTCGGAAGTAAAAGGCTGTAAACCTGCCGGGAACCAGTCCTGGGTAGGGATGCAGCCTTTTCTTTTGGCAAAAAGTGAAAAATAATTAAAGAAAAAATTCTTTCCTACCCCGTTAAACCGACACATACCCCCGAATAAGTATGAATATAAAAACAGAGGGAGATTACTGAAACATTCCCTAAATATTGGTTGTCCGAAAGCTGTTGACTAGTGGGTCGGGAATTAGGTATAATTAATTCAGGTTTGTGGCACAATAATCCTTTTGAGTTAATGTAGTCCCAGTGCAGGAAGGGAACAGCAGCAGGCCTAAATCAAACCAGAACAAATAGTGACAAAAAAATAAAAAAATTCCGCTTTATTGAAGGAAAACTTATCCAGTATGTAGAATGAAAACGAATGGGCTAAAATTATGCAGCTTAAAATTTCTAAAGGTATAAACCTTTAGTATTATTGGTTCTAGATAAGTATCTCTTGAAGGGGGTGTTGCAACAAAAGATAGGTGAATAGGCGGATTTTTTATTGGTTTCAAAAGAAAGAGAAAATAAGCAAAGGGGGATTTTAGAAGAATGAGAAAGTTTAAAAGAATGATTGCTCTCGTAACTGTAGCTCTGTTCGTTCTCGCATTCGCAGCTCCTGCCGGAGCAGCCACCTTCTCAGATGTAAGTGGTGCATCATCCGACAGTGTCTACAGACTTAATGCTCTTGGAATTATTGACGGTTATCCCGATGGCACCTTTAAGCCTGAAGGAAACATAACCCGTGCTGAATTTGCAAAAATTGCTATGGCTGCTGCAGGTAACTCCAGCAGTGCAGATTTCCTGAAAAATGCTACCTCCAAGTTTTCCGATGTTAAGGCTGGCGAATGGTACACCGGCTGGGTTAACCTGGCTGCAAGCCTTGGTTACATTCAGGGATATCCCGATGGCACCTTCAAGCCTAACGCCAACATCACTTATGCTGAGTGCGTAACCATCCTGGTTCGTCTCCTTGGCTACAGTGACAAGCTCCCCGGCGAATGGCCGACTGAGTACCTGGTAAAAGCTGCTGAGCTTGGTATTACTGATGATGTTGCCTTCTCAGCTAATGTTCCTGCTACCCGTGGCGACATTGCCATAATGACTTCTGAGACTCTTGATCAGAACGTTGTAGTTTGGGATAAAGATGTTGATGACTTTGCATTCAAGAAAGATGCAGATGACAACACCTTCACACTGTTAGCTGACAAATTTGACGGCGCAGTTTATGATGAAGAAGATTACAAGGTTACTGCATGGGAAGTTGATTCCGATGGTCAGTTTGTAATCACAATTGAAGGCGAAGACAATCCGTTCACTTCCGCAGTTGAAGAAGGCTTTGCCAACAAGGATGTCACACTGGCTGAAAATGCCGTTGTTGACGGCGGAATGGCTGTTCCGTACCTGACCAACCACCTTATTAACTTCATCTACAATTCAGATGATGAAGAAGCTACATACGTTGATGTAGTATCAACCAAAGTTAAGTCTGACGATGTAGATGATGATGGCGCTAAACTGAAAGTCAACGGTACTTCTTACAAGTTTGCTGATGGCTGCTATCTTACAACAGCACCTACAGGTACTGCTACTGACGACATTAATTTTGAGCTGGAATACACTGATGAATCAGCCGGCGTATTAAATGATTTCTATGATGTATATCTCGATGCAGATGGTAAGATTTATTTTGCAGTTGAGAAAACAGCATCCGGAAGTCCTAAGATGGTTGAAGAACTTGAGTCTGACAACACCCTGAATTACATGGACAGCGGCAGTGTTGACCTTGACCAGGACGATGTACTGGTACTTAAGGATGGCAAATATGCTGATGTAGACGATCTGAAAGCTACTGATATTGTCTATGTAACTGAAGATAACTATGGTCTTGATGTATTTGTAGATGCATATTCACTCAGCAAGTCCGGCGAATTCGAAGCTGGTATGAGTACTGTAAATCCTGGTGATGCATACTTTGAGCAAGCTAGGATTGACGGCAAGAAGTATGACCTGGATGCAGATATGCTTCTCTCAACTGATGATGGCGACAATTGGGATGACCTCAGTGGTACAGGTAGCGACTTCTTTGATGATATCTATGATGAAGAAATTCAGTTTGCCCTTGACAGGAAAGGTGACATTGCCTTTATCCTGACCGATGCTGAAAGTGAAAGCAAAAACATCTATGGTATTGTTGACAAGGTTCTTGATAAAGACTTGGATAATTTCATCACAAGCATTAAGATTATGAAGTCTGATGGTGCTACTGTTTCCTACACTGTTGAAACTGCTGATGTAGAATTAACTTATAGTACTTCGATTGAGTCCTATTCTGCAGATACTGTAGTATTTGACGGTGCTGCTGTTAAGTTCCAGCTGAATGACAGTGGTAACATTGATGACCTTGAAGTGCTTGACGACCAGGCTAACAGTATTACTGATGGTGCAAAAGACCTGAAGAAACTGTATATCGATGGTTCTTGGTACTATGTAAATAATGACACCATAGTTCTTAACGGACCTACAGATGAAGATCCTGACGTAGTCAGCACAAGTAGTCTGCTTAGCGATGCTGAAGACCTTGAGTCAGGCGAAGAGATTCTCTGCTGGGCTAAGGTAGATGGCAACAAGGTTGAGTATGTAATGATTGTTGGCGCTACAGTTGAAGGTACCGCAGAAGACATGGCTATGGTTATCGATACCTACTACTATGATGGTGATGAGTGGGCAATCGTTGACATTCGCGGTGAAGAAGCTAAATACGAAATAGACGGTACTGTACCTAGTGAAGATACTCTTGTTGAGTACTCCTTAGCTGGTAGCAAGATTTCACTTGATGTTGGTGATTCTTACGTACCGACTACCTCCGGCAACGTTTACGGTGAGATAACGGATGTTGACACAACTAATAATGCGATCGAAGTTGCTAATACAAAGTGGTACGATATCGATGCTGACACCTACATCTACGATATGACTGAAAGTGATCCTGTTTACGTAGATGGCATTGACGGTATTGATGAGGGTGACGCCGTATTCGTAGTACCTGTAACTGGCGATGATGACCGCAAAGGTGTTGCCAATGTGATATTCATTGTAGATACAGATGACTATACTGGCTATACCTTTAGTAAAACAAGTGCAGCTACTGTAAATCCAATTTAATTTAAAAAGTAAAAAAAAGAAGGACCGGGTTAACCCGGTCCTTCTTTTTTCCATTACTAATACATAAACTTCCACAACAAAGGAAAGGCAAGAAATGGAGGGCCTAAAATTTACTTTTGCTAAAATGCAAATAAAGAAGGTGTTTTAGGAGGAATTTCGACACAAAGTGTGGAAAACTCATTAAGTTTAAAGCATTCCGGTGAACTACATTGAAAATATCGGAGGATGAAACAAAATGAAACGGAAAAGCGCCTGGGATAACGAAAATAAATTAGCCTTTTATGCACTAATTGGGATATTATTTATAGCACCTTTTTTTCAGGGGCTATTTTTTGATAAGGCCATGCATGTTGCTGAAATTGCTGTGGCTCTTGTTTTTGCCTGGTGCGTATTTAATGAGGGGTCAAAGGGGTTAAAGATAAAATTTGATGTCCTTGACACAGGTGTGGTATTGGTTTTAGTAGCCCATATAATAGCAACTTTTGCTGCTGTTAAGTTATCAACCGCTATTAAAACAGACATGGAATTTGCCGTATACCTTATGGCTTACCTGATTGTCATCAGGTCGGCGGTCAGTTTACCAAAGGTCAAGCAGTTAATGACTGTAGTTTATTTGTCAGGGGTAATTGTAGCCATAGTTGGGCTTGCTGCTTACGGTGGGGTCAAGATTACTGATGGTGTTCTGGCTGGTCGGATAGCCTCAACATTTCAGTATCCTAACTCTCTAGGGGCATACCTGGGAGCAATAGGTCTAATTGGGTGTTACCTGTTTCTTACCGAACCTGGGATAAGTTATCGTATGGCCCTGGCTGCATCCAATATTTTTGTTTTTACGGCATTGTTTGGGACTGCATCCCGGGGAACATTTGTCGTTTTACCGTTTGCTTATCTGGTGTTTATATTTCTTCAGCCCGGTGGCTATAAAATCCTGGCATTTGGTGCACTGACAATTAATTTTCTTTTGGGAGGAGCAACTGCATTTGTACTTAATGGGCTCGTGAGTAAACCACTGATATGGGTTTATGTAATAATGTTCTGCGTGATTAATGTTATGGCTAATATTGGCGTTGAGCGGCTGCTATCACTAGGAAGGAATGGAAGTTTCAAAATTGCTCCTAAATACGCAGCCTTTATTTTAGTTGGCATCCTTATAGTCGGCATTCTTGGAGGTTTTAATGTTTTGGGGCAGGCCGAGGGTCTTAAAAGAATCACAGATATAAGCCTTGAGGACAGGAACATTGTTGAACGGGGTTACTTCTACGGTGATGCGTTAAAAATAATTAAGGAGCATCCTATAATTGGTGTAGGGGGCGGAGGATGGTCTTCAATTTATAGAGAATACCAGAGTTATGGATATATTTCTAAACAGGCACACAACTTTTACCTGCAGACTTGGGTTGAGGCAGGTATTCTTGGGATATTTTCATTAGGGTTGATTATTATTGGAGTTATTGTCACGTATAGTAGGGTTTATAGAGGGAAGAAGCCGGAAGGGGTTCTTCTGGCAACAACGGTACTGGCTGCTCTTATGATAATAGGAATGGAAAGCGCTGTGGATTTTACTATGGCATTTGGTGCTGTGAGCCTGATTGTCTGGACGTTTTTTGGTATATTAAAAGGTTTGGCAAGGCATGGTGAGGTCCTGCAAAACGGTAAAGAAACTGTTCAGGGCGGCCGTGACAAATTAATGCGCTTTAGTGTGATCGCAGTCCCGTTATTGGTTGCTACCCTGTCGTTTTCTTTTTTACTAAGTATTATTTATAATGAGAAATCCATTGCAGCCCTTAAGGATAAAGATTATGATGCCAGGTTTAACTACCTAAAAAAGGCAACTATACTTAACCCGTTCGATGCCGATCATTATGCTAACTTGGCGGCTATGGACAGGGCCAGGTTTAAGGTCGAAAAAAAGCCGGAACAAATCAATTCTGCGCTGACATATGCGGACAAATCAATAGCCAGAAATAAAGGGAGTTATGTTTTCAGAGTGGAAAAGGTGAATATTCTTCTGGCTCAGCAAGATTTTAATGGCGCTGTACGGGAAGCCGAGATAGCCTCTCGGCTTGAACCTTGGTCTCAGGATAGTTACGACCTCCTCGGGTATGTTTACCTATCGGCAGGGAACCATTACCTTAATAAGGGGGACAATGAAAAGGCCGAAGCCTATCTGAAAAAGGCAGCAGAGATGCCAAAAGTAGTCAACTACAAGATGAAAACCATCACTGAAGAGGAAAGGAAACTTTGGGTTGCCACCCCACACCTGAGCTTCAGTAAGCGCTTGCAGCAGTATTCAGCTCAGGCGGTGGTAGCTTTGAGAAAGTTGTCGTGAAACCAATTAGAGGACTGCAACAATTGGCATTATTATTGAACTGTTTCTAATTGGTACAAATATGGGAAGGAACAATATTTCCCGGTCATAATATCACGAATCAGGGAGGAATTTTACCTCTGAAGTAGAAAATTAATAAAGTTACCTATAAATTAGCGAAAAATTACCCCCTTAGGGGAGGACTTGGCAATGTGGCTTTCAGATAGAAAAACTGGACGTTCTATAGTTATGATGATTATAGATGTCCTGATTATAAATATTGGCATAATCCTGGCTTATCTGATAAGGTTTAATTTCACTCTGCCACCCTATAACTTTGAGCCTTATCTGCAATTATTTTTTTGGATATCACTGGGAAGCCTCTTTTTCTTTAATATGTATCAGTTATATTCGGTGTCGCCCAGGACCAAGTGGGATAATCAGTTTTACTCAATAGTTCTGGCGGTATCCCTGACATTAATGCTGAGCATTTCACTTACATATATCAGCGCTAATTATGCCTTCCCACGATCTGTATTTCTGCTGAGTGGATTAATCCAGGTTATTCTACTAACAATATGGCGTTATTTTCTGTGGAGAGCAGCTAAGAAATCCCTGGGGGTGCAGAAGGCAGTAATAATCGGTAATGGGCCAGAAACTCTGGAAATGGCAGAGCGGTTTGCCGAGTTTTCTGAGAGTCATATTGAGATAATTGGGATAATATCAGAAAAAGATTCATTTACAGAAACCGGCAGTGAAAAATTTAGAGTGGTGGGCAGTTTAGATGAGTATGAACAGGTAATAAACAGTATTGTCTGTGATGTTGTTATTATCACCCCGTCTCTTGATGCCGTATTAAAAGAAAAAATAGTATGTCTCTGCTATTCATCCGGGAAAGAGGCCTTTTTAATCCCTGCTTTATATGAGGTTCTTCTTGTAAAAGCGGACTTAAATCTGATAGATGATATTCCGGTGTTTGGAGTAAAGAATAGTAATGGGGAAAGTATTTTTGTAAAGAGAATTTTGGATTTGTTTGTGGCAGCAGCTGCTTTTGTGATTACCCTGCCAGTAATGGCCTTGATAGGCCTGATCATTAAAGTGGATTCTCCCGGGCCAATTATTTATCAACAGGAACGAGTCACCAAGGGTGGCAAACTCTTTACTTTGTATAAATTCCGCACCATGGTGCAGGATGCAGAGCAGGGTACGGGTCCGGTATTTGCATGTGAAGATGACCAGCGGGCCACCAGGGTAGGCAGAATTCTCCGGCTGTCCAGGTTGGATGAACTGCCCCAGTTGGTCAACGTAATCAGGGGCGATATGAGTATGGTTGGCCCCAGGCCGGAGCGACCGTTTTTTGTGGAACAGTATGTGAAGGAAATCTATGGCTATGAGAACAGACACCGAATAAAACCAGGCATCACAGGGATAGCACAAATAGCCGGGAAGTACAATACCGGGCCGCGAGAGAAGTTAGTTTTTGACCTGCTTTACGCTAAGAGGAATAATATTTTGGTGGACCTGCAGATACTGCTGCAGACGGTGAAGGTTTTGTTTATGAGGGATAAGGCATCGTAATAAAAAAAATTTAAGCAGGGATAAGGTTTAATGAGTGATGTATTTGGATATGTAAGTGAATTATTCAGAAAAGGCCTGCGAATTTTGAGGGCTTACGGAGTGCTTTACTTTCTCCGGAGAACTTTCAAATTTTTTAAAAGGTATAAATGGCGCAGCTTTTTAGCTCCGGAAGATTTAAATTCTCAGTACCAAAAGTGGCTTGAGAAAAACGATGAAGGTGTAGGGACAAAGGGGATTGCCGGGGATGAAAGAACTGCCCGAGAAAATGAACTTCTTCCGTTGATAAGTATTGTGATATTGTTATCAAAGTTTGATAAAGATTCTCTAAAACTTACGGTGGACTCCATATTAAGACAGGATGCAGAACAATGGGTTCTGTTAGTCGTTGATGACGGGTCTTCCGTACCTGATGCCAAGGAATACCTGACTGAATTGTCTGGTGGAGATAACCGTATTGTGATTGTTAATAACGGGACAGGTGAGGACTTAGGCCTTGTTCTCAAGAGAGTAGTAAATAATTTAAAGTCCGAGTATGTTTTACTGCTTGAAGATAACGGTGTTTTAAGGTCTGATGCTATAGGGTGTTTTGCCAGGGAAGCGAGTGAATCAAATTATCCTAGTGTGATCTATGGTGATGAAGATACCCTGGATAATAGAACCAGAATACGCTTAAATCCTGCTTTTAAACCGGGATGGTCTCCCAACCTGCTATATTCCTTTAATTATGTGGGATCTCCGGTTATCGTCAGGAAAGAGTTGCTTAAGGAAGTTGGAGGATTCCGGCAGGCTTACGACGGATGTCTTAATTATGAACTGCTCCTGAGATTGACTGACTACAAATTAGATGTGAGAAGAATTCCCCGGGTATTATTCAGTAAAGTAAAAAAGGATAATTGGAGAGACGAAGTAGAAGCAAAAGACATTCAGGAGTCCAGGGCTGTCCGGGAGACTCTTTTTAGAAAAGGGTATGACTCTAGGGTTACCTATAGCAAGGTCACAGATACCTTTACTTATCGACTGAATATCATGAATGTGGAGCCGGTTTCAATCATAATCCCGACAAAAAATAATGCAGAAGTGCTGCGCAGGTGCCTGGAAAGCATTCAGAAGAAGTCTACTTACAGTAATTATGAAATAATAGTTATAGATAACGGCAGTACTGAAGAAGACACCCTGAATTACCTGAACTCACTTGAAGGCATGAGGGGTTTTAGGGTCTTAAGATATCCCGGTGAATTCAACTATCCGGACATAAACAATTTTGGGGCATCCGAAGCGCTAGGTAGTTACTTGGTATTTTTAAATGATGACACTGAGGTTATTTCTGCCGACTGGATGGAGGCTTTGCTGGAACACAGTCAGATGCCTGAGGTTGGGGCTGTGGGGGCGTTACTGCTGTTCCCCGGTGGGTTGATACAACATGCGGGGGTTGTCATCGGTATGAGAGGCAGCGCTTCACATGCTTTCTATAAATGTGATGGGAATTCAACCAGCTACATGAATTTGGCCTGCTGCGTCAGAAATGTCTCTGCCGTAACAGCTGCGTGTTTGATGATAGAAAAAACCAAGTTCAACAGGGTCGGAGGGTTTAACACATCATTTCGGGTTGCCATGAATGACATTGACCTGTGTATCAGACTGCTTAGCGCAGGATTTTATAATATATATACCCCGCATGCCAGGCTGCTGCATCATGAATCCCTGACAAGGGGAGAATTCGTGAATGAAGAGGAAATTAAACTGTTCACATCTGTTCACAGAGAGTTTTTGGAAAGAGGAGACCCTTATTATCACCCGGCATTAAGCCTGGAGCGAAACGATTATTCTCTGGCGGTGTAGTATGAAGATACTTGAAATCATAACTCTGGGTGAAATTGGTGGGGCTCAGAATGTTCTTGTTGATCTGGTTAAAGGATTTACAGAACGTTTTGATGCTGAGGTTGATGTGGTTTTTGGGGAAGGTAATTATTTAACCGAAGCCTTACCAAGTAATTTTAGAGGTGAAATAATACAGCTTCCTTATTTAAAAAGAAGTATTAATTTGAAAAATGACATTAAAACCCTCCTTTTTTTAAACAGGTTATGTCAAAACAAGAACTACGACATAGTTCACTGCCATAGTTCTAAAGCGGCTTGGCTGGGCAGGTTAGCGGGGCGGACAGCCGGTATCCGGAGAGTTTGCGTTACGGTACACGGTCTTTCTTATGTATCCGGGGATTCACCTGTCAAGAAACTAATTTATAAAAATATTGAGAGAATACTTTTGCCTTTAAAATCAGAATATGTTTTTGTTTCTACTGATGATATGTATGGCATGAATTCTCTTGGCGTTAGTCAAGAGAAGTGTAAAGTAATACCTAATGGGCGAGCGGTTCCTACAAAGCCGGACAAAGGTTTGCGGGAGTTATTGGGGATTGATGGTGCTGTGCCCTTGGTATGTATGGTAGGGCGGCTTTCGTTTCAGAAGAATCCGATGTTATTTATCAAAATTGCACAACAGGTTTTGCAGAAATGGCCAAAGGAACAGGCAACCCCACACTTTGTTCTGGTTGGGGATGGGCCCTTGAGACAGGAATGCCAGGCTTATCTCAATGTAGAGGCAATAACTGGCAATGTGCATTTAACAGGAGATTTGGAAAATGCCGGTCAGTACTTTTGGGATACTGACATTGCATTACTTACTTCAAATTATGAATCCTGCCCACTGGTTATTATAGAAGCAATGGCAACCGGAACTCCTGTGGTTGCAAGTAATGTAATAGGTACCCGGCATATAATTAACCATGGGGAGGATGGCTATCTGTTTTCTCTTGATCAGGAAGGGAAAGCTGCTGAACATATAATGCAATTATTGCTAGACAGAGAGTTAGCAGAAAATGTGGGTAATAAAGCTAAAGTCAGCTATGGCAGAAAGTATGTGATTGAGAGAATGGTGGATGATTATGCAGATTATTTCGGTCTAAAGCCGAAATCCGGAGAGGATATACAATGACTTCCGGTGAGAAAAAATTTGACGCTATTGTCTGCCTGTCACAAATTGATTGGGATTTTCTATGGCAGCGGACTCAGGAAATAATGAGCCAGTTCGCGGCGATGGGGTATCCGGTGTTGTTTGTTGAGAATACAGGGGTACGCATTCCGAATATCAAAGATGCACCCCGGGTCTGGCAAAGGTTGAAAAAGATTATTCGGCCGGCCAAGGGAACTAATTTATCTGAAAGTCACAATAATATTAAGGTATTGAGTCCAATGGCCCTGCCTTTCCCATACTCCCGGTCAGCTTGGAAATTGAACAGTGCACTGATTCGTCGGGAAATTGCACGGTTTAGCAGGAACACGGGAGTTCCAGTAAAAAGAATTTTGCTATGGTCATACATGACGACACCACTGGCAGTGCACCTGGCTGAAAGTGTGTCATGGGCAGGTGTTGTGGTTGATTTGGTCAGTGATCCATGTAAGGTTCCGGGCGCTGAGCGCATTGTGCCTTACCACCGGAAGATGCTGCAAAAGGCAAACGTGATTTTCTGTGCCTCGGTTCCTGTGGTGAATAATGCGAAAAACCACATTGGAAAGTCAGATCACAATAAGATTAAGCTGTTTGAAGACGGGTTTTCCACCAGATTGTTAGATATGGTAGAAAAGGATAAGAAACGTAGTGCATTACCAGATAAAACAACGGTCAGTGATGATAAACCGTTTGCTGCGTACATAGGTGGCGTTAATAATAAAATATGGTGGGATGCAGTTGCCGTGATGGCGAGGGCATTTCCTGATATCCGCTTTATATTTGCCGGGCCAAAACTATTAACCGGGTTCCAAAGGAATGCTGGGCAATTACATGAAGCTGATTTGCCCTGTGATGGAGCGGGCAGAAATGTTACCTGGCATCCACCTTTTAAGGAATATCAGCAGTTAGGGAGCTTTTTAACGGGGTGCTGTGCCGGGCTGATTCCATATGTGCCTACACCTTATGTTGCTGAAATGCGGCCTGCCAAGATAAATGAGTATCTGGTCATGGGGCTGCCGATAGTGGGGACAAGAATGCCGGAACTGGAGCGCCTGGCTGTGGACCATGGGTCGGGGATTGTATACCTTGCGGATAATGTGGATGAATTTGCGGAAAAGTTGCGAGAGGCATTGGATGAGGATTGTGAGAACCTGAGGGAGAAACGGATGCAGGTTGCCTGTAGCCGTTCATGGGAGAGAGTTTGTTCCATGATTGAAGATGACTTAATGATGCACTTGAGCAAATAAGAGGTATTTAAACCTTGTGCTTTGGAGGAGTAATGAAATTACATGAACAAATCTATTACTGAGAAGGCAAAGCACATTGTGTTAAGGGGAATTTTTAAAACCGGGATGGCGCTAAGACCTATTTTAGATAAAATACTCCCGAAGTTACTGAAGAATAAATTAGGGAGTTTAAACTCTTGGATAATTAAGACCACCTTTTCTTCACGTAATTTCAAAGTCAATAATAATATTGATAAAAATTTAAGGGCAGGAATCAATCTAATCGGTTACGTCCGGGCTGAGATGGGAATTGGCGAATCATGCCGTGTTGCGGCGAAAGCAATCGAAACGACCGGAATACCTTTTGGAATAGTAAATGTTTCTGTGGGGAACCCGGCCAGAATGAATGATTTATCATGGCGGCACAGAGAAATAGCATCACCTTTATACAATACCAATTTGATAGTCATTAATGCTGAACAAATTCCTATTGTATATACCCACCTTGGGCCAAGCAAGTTTGACGGATGTTACAATATTGGCTATTGGGCCTGGGAGCTGCCTGATTTTCCTAATGAGTGGTGTAATAGTTTTAATATGGTTCAGGAAGTATGGGTACCTTCAAAATTTGTTTTAGAGTCAGTTTCTCTTAAATCCCCGGTACCGGTTATCAGAATACCTCATGCCATAGAAGTAACTTATCCCCATAATATTAATCGCAGCTTTTTTGGCTTGCCCGATAATCAATTTTTATTTCTTGCAATGTTTGATACTCATAGTACCCAGGCGAGAAAAAACCCAGAGGCTGTGATTGAAGCATTCAGATTTGCTTTTAGTAAAAATGGCGGTTCTGTGGGTCTGGTTTTAAAAATAAATAACTCAAAAAGCTGTCCGGAAGAAATTGATAAGATCAAAGAGTTGATTAAGGGATACAGTAACATATACCTTATTGACGAAATCTTTAGCCGTGAAATAGCTAATGCTTTGATGAATGCAGTTGACTGCTTTGTATCTCTACATAGGGCGGAAGGGTTTGGCCTTATTATGGCGGAAGCTATGTACCTGGGTAAACCGGTTATTGGAACCAATTGGTCAGGAAATACGGATTTTATGGATAGTACAAATTCCTGTATGGTGGAGTATAAAATAATTAATGTTGGTAATGATTTCGGGCCATATAAATCTTATCAGGTTTGGGCTGACCCTGATATTGAGCAGGCAGCAAAGTATATGTTAAGGCTTGTTTCCGACCAGGAATGGCGGGAAAAGATTGCAAAAAAAGGACAAGAAAATATTCATAAAAATTTTTCTCCAAAAGTTGTGGGGCAAATGATTCAGAATCGTTTGAAACGGTTAGGATTGTTGAATTAGTTGTTTTGGAGATGCTAGTGAAAGGTTGAAGCTATGTTAGGCACGATAAAAGAAATAATTACTTATAGAGAAATGCTAAAAAACATGGTTATCAAGGAGTTGCGACAAAGATATAAGGGGTCAATATTGGGATTCCTTTGGACGTTCCTGAATCCTTTTTTAATGCTGGTTGTCTACAGTCTGGTGTTTTCCACTATCATGAGGATTGATATGGATAATTATTCCTATTTTTTATTTGCAGGTTTGCTACCCTGGATGTTTTTTTCAAACTCTATTTTAATTAGTGCTGGCGTAGTAGTTCAAAATTCAAACCTAATAAAGAAGATATATTTCCCACGTGAGATTTTGCCTATATCTGTAACTTTGTCAGGATTGGTAAACTACATTCTGAGTTTTATAATATTAATACCGGCCATGTTGATTTTTAAAATTCAACCTACCGAGGCTATAATAGCATTACCTATCGTAGTAATTATACAACTGGTTATGGTCATGGGTTTTTCTTTGTGGATTGCTGGTTTGAACGTCTATTTCCGTGATTTAGAGCATATTCTATCAGTATTTTTAATGGCGTGGTTTTATTTAACTCCAATAATTTATCCTTTAAAAATGATACCCGAAAAATATTTAATGCTAATTAATTTGAACCCTGTTGCGCCCGTTATGATAGCTTATCAGGATATCCTATATTATGGTGTTTTTCCTAAATGGACTCACTTAGGCTATGATTTATTATTTTCAGTAATTTTGCTATTTACCGGATTAGTAGTTTACGCACGATTAAAACGAAATTTTGCGGAAGAAATTTGATTAACAGTGGTGGTTTTATGGCTGTAATAGAAGTAAAAAATCTCTGGAAGAAATATCGGTTATATCACGAAAAAAGGCCTTCTCTTAAAGAGACGGTTTTATTCAAAGGAAGAGGCCGATGGGAAGATTTTTGGGTATTAAAAAATATTAACCTGGAAATTGAAAAAGGAACGACTGTAGGTTTAATAGGTGAAAATGGGTCTGGGAAGAGTACATTACTTAAACTATTAACCAAAATTATTTATCCAAATGAAGGAGAACTTAATATTAAAGGCCGTGTATCAAGTTTGTTGGAACTAGGTGCTGGATTTCATCCTGACTTTACCGGTAGAGAAAATATTTATTTTAATTCTTCTATTTTTGGACTTACCAAGAAGGAAATTGATAAAAGAGTTGATGATATAATCAGTTTTTCGGAATTGAGAGATTTTATTGACAATCCGGTACGTAGTTATTCATCTGGTATGTATATGAGACTGGCTTTTGCTACTGCGATTAATGTTGATCCTGATATTTTGCTTATAGACGAGGTATTAGCTGTTGGGGATGCAGCTTTTCAGAAAAAATGCTTTAACCGGATTAAAGACTTCAAAAACCAGAAAAAAACTATTGTTTTTGTTTCCCATGACCACAGTATTGTTGAAAAGCTTTGTAATAAAGCTGCTTGGTTGCATAATGGTGAATTAAAATTTTTTGGTGATACAAAGGAAGCAGTAAACTTATATTTGGATTGTTTATCAAGTAAACAGGAAAAGCGAATGGCAGTTGAACACGATTCTGAACCGGAAATAGTTGAGCATAATGAAACAACAGTTAACATTGATAATGTTAGAAAAGGACCTGAACGATGGGGTAGTGGGGAAATCATGATAACAGATGTTAAAATGTTTGGTATAGAACGAAGAGAAAAATACTTTTTTGAAACTGGGGAGCCTATGGAGGTTGCAATTCATTATAGAGTACAACGAATGGTTAATAATCCTGTTTTTGGGGTGGGATTTTTTCGGAATGATGGGTTGCAGTGTTATGGTACAAATACCTTTATTGACAAAATCAATACTGATGATTTGCAACTAGAGGGTGTTATAAAGTTTCAGGCTGATTCTATGAATTTATTAGAGGGTAAATACTATCTTGATGTTGCAGTACACGACGACCATGGTTGGGCTTATGATTACATAGTCAGAAGATGTACTTTTGAAGTAGCTTCCAGAACAATAGATGCCGGAGTAGCCAGGATACCACACAAATGGATAATAAATAACTTAGAGGTGCTTTAATGAAAGACGTCAATCCAAATGTTAAAAGTATTGTTAATTTAATAAAGAAGAATTTGCCTGACACTTTTAATAGTAATGGCAGCAGCGCTGAAACAGAAGGTGTTTACGATACATCGGAACTTATAAAGGCCGCTAAAGCGTATAATGATACATGGCATTATGAGCTCCATAGACCCTTGGTTTCTAATAGAAAGTTTGTCGGAAAGATAATTGTCTTTTTTAAAAAAGTTATTCGTAGAATTCTTCATCCATGGTTAACGAAGCCCTTATTTGAAGATCAGATTAGGTTTAATAGTTCAGTAACTTGGGCATTAAACGAAATCAAAGAAAATTTAGAGAGTATTAACAGAGATATGATAGAAATAAAACAGGAGAAAGACTCCTCAAAGAATTTGATTAATGAGATGACAACAAATATTAATAAGTTGAAAGTAGAAATGACTAATAAACTCGAAAAGACTTTGAACTGTATTAAACCAATTACAGAACAAATCAGAGATGTAAATGAGTTACAGGACTTTGATTACTTACTATTTGAAAATAGATTTAGAGGTGAACGTTCAGACATAAAAAAAAGACAGACCATTTATCTAAAGTACTTTTCGAATCAAGAGAATGTATTTGATATCGGGTGTGGCAGAGGTGAATTTGTTGAACTTTTAAAGGAACATAAGATATCAGTTCAAGGAATAGATGTAAATGAAGACATGGTGGCACTTTGCCAAAGTTTAAATTTACCTGTCACTAAAGCAGAGGCCTTAAATTATTTGGAAGAACTTCCCGATAATTCTGTAGGAGGCATCTTTTTGGGGCAAGTTGTTGAACATCTAAAACCAAGGGACTTGATAGAGATTATAAAATTAGCTTATCAAAAATTAAGACATGGGGCTTGTCTAATTGCAGAAACGCCCAATCCCCTAACTTTGGGTATATTTAGCAGCTTCTTTTACCAGGATATTACTCACTATCAACCGGTACATCCAGAAACTTTGAAATTTATTTTTGAAACTTCGGGGTTTAAGCCTCTCGATGTTATATTTCTTTCTCCTTTCCCAGAAGAGTCCAAGCTTGAGTTATTAGTGGATAACGAGAATTTATCAGAAACGGAAAAGTTAAACAAAAATATTGAAAAATTAAACAGTTTGTTATTTAATAGTCAAGATTATGCCGTGGTTGGCTGGAAACAAGCTTGAAAGAGGTGTCACAGTGAAAAAGAATAAGAGGGTGGTAATATGTACTGCTCAGGTTCCCTTTGTAAGTGGGGGTGCGGAACTCCATGTTGAAGCACTAAATAGAGAGCTTTTAAAAAGAGGTTTTAATTCAACTATCGTACGTGTTCCATTTAAGTGGTATCCTAAGGTGGAAATAATGAAGCATGCTTTTGCATGGCGGTTATTGGATTTAAGCGAAAGCAATGGGATGAAGATTGATTTAGTAATACCGACAAAATTTCCATCGTACGGGATAAAGCATGAAAACAAAGTAACCTGGTTAATTCATCAGTTTCGGCAAATCTACGACCTTTACGGGACCCAGTATTCAGATTTTACCAATGATCCTGAGGATATTGAAATAAGGGATATGATTATAAGGTTTGATAACAGAACTCTTTCAGAATCTAAAAAGATTTTCACCAATGCCCAAAATACTGCAGATAGACTGAAAAAATATAACGGTATACAAGGACAAGCTCTCTACCATCCACCACAGCATGTTGGTAATTACTATTGCGGTGAATATGGGAAGTATGTTCTTTCCATTGGACGACTTGATTCTATAAAAAGGGTCGATGTGTTGATTAATGCTATGAAATACGTGAAAAGTGATATACAGTGTCTAATTGGCGGGATTGGTCCTGATAAAGAAAAACTGGAAAAAATGGTTTACAAAAATAAGTTAGAGCATAGGGTGAAATTTTTAGGCTTTGTGGATGATAAAGATTTGATAGATTTATATGCTAATTGCCTTGCAGTATATTATGCCCCTTTTGATGAAGATTATGGTTATGTAACTTTGGAGGCTTTTCTTTCTAAGAAACCGGTTATAACCACTTACGATGCCGGGGGGGTTTTGGAGTTTGTTGAAGACGAAGTTAATGGTTTTGTTACCGAAGGTAATCCAAAAGAAATAGCTTATAAGATAGATTATTTGGTTGGTCATAAAAGTATTTGTATGGAGTATGGCCACAATGGTTGGAAGAAAGCATCCCCAATTAGTTGGGATGTAGTAATTGATAAATTAACTTCAACAATTAGATAATTGGAGGTGCAAATGAAAGTAGCTTACTTCTCCCCTTTAAACCCCCAAAAGTCAGGTATTTCCGACTATAGTGAAGAACTTTTATTACATTTAAAAAAGTACCTGGATATTCATCTTTTTATAGATGGCTTTAAGCTCAGTAACAAAGTTATCAAAGAGAAATTTCCAATCTTTAACATTAAGGAGTTTGAATATCAACACGCTAAGAACAAATACAAAGCTTGTATCTATCATATTGGAAACAACCATCAGTTTCATGAGAACATCTATTTACATGCTTTAAAGTATGCTGGAATTGTTATCATGCATGACTATGCAATCCACCATTTGATGGCAGGGATGCTGCTGCAAAAAGGTAAAACGGCAGAGTATTTAGAAGAAATTAGATACAATAATGGTGAAGAAGGTGCAAAAGAGGCACAAAAGTCTTTAAAGGGTGAAATTGCGCCACTTTGGGAAACATCTTCAATTGATTATCCTATGAACAAAAGGATAATTAATTCTGCAAGGGGGATTATTGTACATTCCAAGTTTGTACAAAGGTTAATTAATAAGATTCGGCCAGACGTACCGATTAGGGTCATTCCACACCATTGCGCAAATATTTTGGAAAATCCGGATGAAGCGAAAGCAGTTGCCCGGAAAATACTTGGAGTAGATATAAAAACCATTGTTTTGGCTTCATTTGGTCATATCGTTCCGGCTAAACGTATTGATACGGTACTAAGGGCACTTAAAAGGCTGAGTAATGAATATCCTGATTTCATTTATTACCTTATAGGTGAGCAGGCAAAAGGATATAACTTAAAGAGCCTGGTAAAGGAATTGGGTCTTTCAAATAAAGTAATATTTACAGGATATACGGATTTAGGTACATTTAAGGAGTACATGAAAGCCACAGACATATGCATAAACTTGCGTTATCCTATTCAAGGAGAGACTTCGGGCAGTTTGCTACGACTTATGGGGATGGGAAAACCTGTAGTAGTTTCGAATGTCGGCTCGTTTGCCGAACTGCCTTTGGGTACTGTTGAAAAAATTGATGTCGATGACACTGAAGAGGATCAGCTTGTACAGGTGTTGAGAAAATTTTTTAAAAACTTATCTTTGATTCAAGAGGTTGGAGAAAAGGCTCTAGGTTATGTTAAGAGTAACTGTTCATTGGAAAACTCAGCCTTTAGATACAGCAACTTTGTTGAAGAGGTTGTAAATATACAGGGAGAGCTTGAAACAATATCAGCACAAAAAATTATAAGGGAAATCGCCAAGGACATGGCTCAAATAGGAGTGATTAAGTATAATAATGATCTAATTTATAAATTCGCTAATTTGTTAAACGAAATTGGGATAACTTAGTTTGTTGGCTTAACCATGATTTGGTAATATTTAGAAAGCATGTGCGCAATATTTATAAAACTTTATATTATTTACTGATTCCGTAATTTACTAAAGCAAATTTTGAGGTGAATCTATTGAGCAAAGTAAAAAAGTTACTTATAGCAGTAATGGTTTTTGCATTTTTTTTAAAAATCGGCATTTCCCTTTATATGAAGTCACCATGGATATTTGCCGATGAAGTCATTTATTTTAAGCAAGCGCAACTTATTTTTGAAAATTTTAATTTCCTCTATACTACGGAGTTTGCTCAAACATATCCTTTTGCATATTCTTTAATTATTTCACCAGCATTTTTATTAAAAGATCCCAATGATGTTTATCATGCTATGTTAATAATAAATGCGCTATTATCAACCCTAAGTAGTGTGGTGGCATTTTTGCTTATTCGGAAATTTATAAAAAACGAATATAAGGCAGTGGCAATTGCATTTATAATTGCATTTATACCTGCTATTTTTATTTATACATTCACTTTAATGAGTGAAAATCTATATAACCTTCTGTTTTTATTATCTATTTACTTAGTTTATGTTTCTTTTGAAACCGAGAAGAAAATATATTGGGCTTCTACCGGATTAATAATTGCTCTGTCAATCTTGACAAGAATGTTTGCTTTAATACTAATACCAGCGATATTAATTAGTGTTTTGGCTTATTTCATCCATAATCTAGAAAACATTAAAAAGGCAATTCCTAATATTATCTGCTTATTTATTGGGTTAGTAATAGGTTTATTGCCTAAATTTGTACAGGCAAATACTCAAGTTACCGGATATAATAATAGGATTTACTTAGATAACTTATTAAGTATGTTTAGTAATACTGAAAATTTTGAACTTATGATGAAACTAATTCTTAATGAAATTAATTACCTATTCATTTCGAGCCTTGGAATTTTATTTGTTGCCACGTTATATATAATCATTTCTGCATTTAAAAAGAACACTGGTAGCAATGAAAAAGGTGTGATGATATATTTCATATCAAGTGTAATTTTTTCAATAGTACTAACGGTTGCCCATATGTATATAGCTGCCTCAAATCCTAGTCACAGCGAGCATTTATCTTATTTTGTTTTTGGAAGATATATCGAACCGCTTGTGCCAGTTCTGTTTATATTTGGATTTATTGGTTTGGAAAAGCTGAATCTTAAGTCTAAAATATTCCTAGTGTTAAGTTGTCTTCTTATTTTTTTTATTATCATTTTTACATTCCCTAAAAGCCATTATAAATTTCCGAATATGTTTAGTTTATGGTTTACACAAGTTAATTTGCGTTTTTTATCAATAGCGGTTTTTGCTTATATATTATCTGTCACTGTTCTGCTATCAAATATAAGATTCAGATATAAAGTTGTTCCGACTTTAATTATATTATTTTTATTTAACTTTGCCCCCTTGTTCAAAATAGTTAAAAGTTCATCTAATGCAAGAGAATTTATTGTTGCTTCGTGGTTTTATGAAAACAAAATATATGATAAAAAAATATATATTGATGAGCAGCGATATCATCCCACCCAGTATTTTGGAACGTTATTTTGGGCTAGAAGAAATTCGGTTCATGTTCTTAGTTTGAAGGAAATTAAAGATTATAAAAATGGATTTTTTATAACTACCGAACTTCTACCATATAAAATTGTAAGAAGTGAGAAGGATTATAAGTTATATAATTTAGCTGGTAATCTTGTTTCGGACAATCTAAAGGAATATATTAATTTTGGCGAAAATGATGAAAATGCTCATTTTGAAGGATTTTATGGTTCGGAACATAATAGTAAATTTAGCTTTAGATGGACGAATGGGAGTGCAAAAATACTTTTTCCAGTGAAAAGCCGTAATGTAAATTACGAACTTCAATTTAGAGCCAGTAGCAGGCCTGACATTACACCTTCGGATATGGGGATATTTGTAAACGGGCAACCAATTAGCCGGATTAAAACCGTTAAAGGAATTCATACCTACACTATTAAAATAAGTAAGGGGATTATTAAAAAAATACCAGACGAGTATTTTGAGCTTTCAATCTTCAATAAACCTTTTAATCCAAAAGAGTTAGATATTAGCCAAGATAACCGTGATTTAGGCTTGGCGTTTGATTGGATATCTCTAAAAGAAGATTGAAGAACAAAGCTGTTTCCCGTAATTAATCTATAATTTTTGAAAAGAGGTTATCCGATGAACATAAAAAATACACAACCCAGTTTATTAAATGCGTTAACAATAAGAAATAGTTTTAACCATTATAATCAGTGGATATATAATAAAATTAAAAAATTTCTTGGGGAAAAGATTATGGATGTTGGTTCTGGAACAGGGAACCTTGTTGAGTTGTTTCTTCCTCATTCTGACTACGTTTTATGCACAGACCTGTTTCCGGAAAATATTGATTATATGAAAAACAGATTTAAAAACAACAAAAATGTTGGGTATATATTAGGTGATTTTGTTGAAACAGACTTATGCCTTGAAGACTATTTATTGGATACAATTTCATGTATTAATGTTCTGGAACATATAGAAGAGGATTATAAGGCGTTAGAAATTATGAAAAACATTTTACAGCCCCATGGGAGAATAATATTACTTGTTCCTGCTTTTCAGTTCTTGTACGGCACTATGGATATAGCATCGGGTCACCATAGAAGATATGATTCCGGGGTCTTAATAAAATTTGCAGAGGAACTCCATTTAAAAATTTTGGATAATTTTTATTTTAACATTTTTGGAATCATTCCTTGGTATATCAATGGTAAGCTTTTAAAAAAAAACAAACCTTATTCTGAAACACTGGGCCAAAAAAAAATTGGCCTATATAATAAAGTAGTGCCTGTGCTTGAAAAACTAGATGAATTTAATCCCTTTCCAATAGGTATTTCTGAAATAATTGTTTTACAAAAGGATTGATTATTTTTGAAATTTAAAAAAATACTGCCTGTTATATTAACAGTTTTTATATTTAGTTTTTTCTTCCACTTTATCAGTTTTAGTCAGCTGATTATTATGTTTGAAAAGCTGTCCTGGATATCAGTTGTTACTGCTGCAACTTTATATTTCATAAGCAATTACTTCCGCGCAGAAAGGTTCCGCCTTTTATCCGGGCAACCAATAAGTATAGTTCAAATGCTGCGGATTGTATTTTTCTATGGGTTCTACAATAAGGTGCTACCCTTTAGAACTGGAGAGATTTCATATGTTTTTCTAATGAAAAGGTCTAATAATTCCACTTATACTGAAAGCTTGTCTGCGCTTTTGATAACACGTATATACGATATTTTATCAGCTTTTTTTTTATTGCTTATAGCTCTCTTTTTCGCCCGCAAAGTAGTCTCATTTTTCCATCCGTCTTTAATTGCCGGTTTACTGTTAGTGATTGTTGTCATTTTATTGAACTTACCTTTTATATTTAAAATTATTGAATCAATATTCCATAGGGCTCTGATATCTGGCCGATTTGGAATAAGTTCAGAAAAACTGCAGAATTACAATAATAGAATTAAATTTTTAATTGACTGGTTTACAAAAGCGAATAATTCCAGAGTCATGATAAAATTAATAGTATCGTCTTTTTTAATGTGGCTCAGTCTTTATGGAACATTTTTTGTACTCATGGGCCAACTAGGTTTTCACTTACCGTTTAGCAGGGTGGTTATTGGATCAGTGTTCGCAAATTTTTCTAATTTATTGCCGGTTAGCGGGGTAGGTGGGTTTGGGACAATGGAGGCAGGATGGGCAGTAGGGTTTACTTTGCTTGGCGTAAATCGCAATGATGCAATAGCCACAGGTATTGTCGTTAATTTATTTATTTTTTTGTGTACAGTTGGTTTTGCTTTAGTTGCTTTATTAATTGTTATTTACACAAAAAGATATTTGCATAGTTCTGATAAGGAGGAAATGTAAATGAAACTAATTGTTCAAATTCCATGTCTGAATGAAGAAAAAACCCTGCCGGTTACCGTCGGTGATATTCCCCGCAGTATCCCTGGGATAGATGAGCTCGAAATTTTAATAATCGATGATGGTTCCACTGACCGAACAGTTGAAGTTGCTAAGGAATGTGGTGTCAATCATATTGTAAAAATACCACAGACAAAAGGACTGGCTAATGGCTTTAAGGCTGGCATAGATGCATGTCTAAGATTGGGAGCCGATATAATTGTTAATACTGACGGTGACAACCAGTATAAAGGGCAGGATATTCCAAAGCTGATTCAGCCTATCCTTGAACACCAGGCCGAAATGATTATAGGTGACCGGCAGATAGATACAATTGACCATTTTTCTCACACAAAAAAATTTTTACAAAAGTTTGGCAGTTGGGTAGTTAGGCTTGCATCTGCAACAGATGTTCCTGATACAACGAGTGGTTTTCGTGCTTACAGCAGGGAAGTGGCATTGAAAATTAATGTTCTATCAGAATTCACATATACACTGGAAACTATTATTCAGGCCGGACAAAAAAACATAACTATTTCCCATGTCCCTATCGGTACCAATGAAAAGCTTCGCGAATCCAGGCTATTCAAGGGGATTAGAGAATATGTTAGTAGGTCTATTATCACTATTGTTCGCATCTATACTATGTACAGGCCCTTGAAGGTATTTATGAGGTTGGGGGCTATACTTTTTGGCTTGGGTTTTTTATTGGGACTGAGATATTTATATTTTATGGTAACTGAATCAGGTGAAGGTCATATTCAGTCATTAATTCTAACAGCTATACTAATTGTCATGGGTTTTCAGATATGGGTTTTCGGGCTCTTAGCAGATTTGATTTCTGCAAATCGTAAGTTGAATGAAGAGACTTTGTATAGAGTACGGAAATTAGAATTGGATAGTTATACTTTGAAGGAGACATTAGAAATGGTGGCTGCCTCAATGGATAAAACAACCAATGATTAATCGAAATCTTAAAAGAAGAGGGAAATATTTTTTTGTCTCATAGTAAGAGCGGAGGAACAGTCTGAGCGGTTTATAGTAAGGCAGGAGATATATATGAAACTCTTAATTACAGGTTCTAAAGGAATGCTTGGTCATGCTTTGGCTAACGATTTATCAAAAGAGCATTACGTTTCTGGGCTAGACCTGCCAAATCTTGATATTAGTGAACTGGGAAATCTTCGAAAGGCCGTATTTTCTTATGAGCTAGACTTAATCATCAACGCAGCTGCCTACACCGATGTCGACGGCTGTGAAACAAACGAAGACCATGCTTTTATCGTAAACGCTACTGGTCCCCGTAATTTGGCTGTTGTGGCTAACGAACTCAACATTCCCCTTGTCCATATCAGCACAGACTACATCTTTGACGGGACAAGCGCCATTCCCTATAAAGAATCAGATACACCCAATCCTCAAAGTATATACGGCAAATCAAAATTATTAGGTGAACAGCTTATCCGGGAATTGTGCAGCAAGCATTACATAATCCGTACCTCCTGGCTTTACGGTGAGCATGGCAAAAACTTTGTTGCTACCATACTGCGTTTGGCACAGGAACGCGACGAACTTGGCGTAGTCAATGACCAGACCGGGTCCCCGACATATACAGTGGATTTAGCCCAAGCTATCGCCAAAATTATTACAGAACCGGACTACGGTACTTACCACATTACCAACAGCGGCACCTGCACCTGGTATGAATTCACTCTTGAGATATTCAGACAGGCCGGCATCAGGGGGGGAAGGGTTAACCCTATCACCACAGAGGAACTAAACAGGCCCGCACCACGTCCCGTATATTCGGTTTTAGATAACAGCAAATGGCTTGCAATAGGGGGAACCCCTCTTCGTCATTATAAAGAGGCTTTAAGTGAGTATCTTAATTTGCTCACCAAGGAGGAAAAGAAATGAAAGGCATAGTACTTGCGGGGGGGACAGGTTCAAGGCTTTTTCCGCTGACGAAAGTGACTAATAAACACCTGCTTCCAGTCGGTCAGTATCCCATGATTTATCATCCGATTTTCAAACTAAGAAATGCCGGTATCAAAGAAATTCTTATTGTTACCGGCAAAGACCACATGGGAGATGTGGTCAACCTGCTGGGCAGCGGGTACGACTTCGGAATGGAGTTTACCTACCGTGTTCAGGATCAACCCGGGGGAATTGCCCAGGCCCTGGGACTGGCTGAACAGTTTGTCGGGGATGATTTGTGTACTGTCATTCTGGGGGACAATATTTTTGCTGATGAGATAACAGACAGTGTCAGGGATTTTAAAGCACAGAGAAAAGGAGCTAAAATACTCCTGAAACAGGTGGAAGACCCTCAGCGTTACGGGGTGGCCGAACTGCAGGGCTCGAATATCCTATCAATTGAAGAAAAACCCCAGGTTCCCAAAAGCAGCTACTGTGTTACTGGAATATACATGTATGATTCCCGGGTATTTAATATAATAAAGACATTAAAACCTTCCGAACGGAGTGAGCTCGAAATAACTGATGTAAATAATGCTTATATACAGGAAGGCACACTCACTTACGGGGTTTTTGATGGTTGGTGGACAGACGCCGGTACCTTTGAGTCTTTGTTAAAAGCCAATGAATTGGCTGACGGGCTTAAGCTTACAAGGGACTAAGACAATGCCGGATACTATTAAGTATAGGGGTGAATTTTATGAACCTCATAGATGGTGTAAAGACAAAAAACCTCAGGGTCATCCCCGATGAGCGCGGCCGTCTCATGGAAATGCTGCGCTGTGATGACGAACTGTTTGCCGGATTTGGCCAGGCCTATATGACTACTGCTTATCCCGGCGTCGTCAAGGGGTGGCATTACCATAAAAAACAGTTGGACAACTTTGTTGTTGTCAAGGGGATGATGAAAGTTGTCCTCTTTGACAGCAGGGAGGATTCACCGACCAAAGGAGAGGTCAATGAATTCTTTATGGGTACGCATAATCCCATCCTGTTGCAGATTCCCACTTATGTATATCACGGTTTCAAATGTATCAGTGATGAGGAAGCCATGGTGGTAAATTTCCCTACTAAACCATACAACTACAATGAGCCGGATGAATTCCGCGTGCATCCTCATGATAACGACATTCCCTATGACTGGACCAGAAAGGACGGGTAAAATGAACGGCAAAACACTTCTGGTCACCGGAGGGGCAGGCTTTATCGGGTCAAATTTTATTCTGTATATGTTTAACAGATATCCTGATGTAAAAATCATTAATCTTGATTTACTCACTTATGCAGGCAACCTGGAGAACCTCAAAGATATTGCGGATAACCCCAGTTACACCTTTGTCAAAGGCGATATTGCCGACACCGGGGTTGTTAACAGGGTTGTACCGGGAGCTAATTATATTGTCAATTTCGCTGCCGAATCTCATGTGGACCGCAGCATCGAGGACCCGCTCGTTTTCATTAAGACAAATGTGATGGGGACCCAAGTTCTGCTTGATGCTGCCAAAAAGCACGGTGTGGAGCGGTATCTGCAGGTTTCCACCGATGAAGTTTACGGATCCCTGGGGCCAACCGGATATTTTACTGAAGAAACCCCGATTGCCCCAAACAGCCCGTATTCTGCCAGCAAAGCAGGCGCCGATATGCTAGTCAGGGCTTATTATGAGACTTACGGTCTGCCGGTACTTATCACCCGCTGCTCAAATAATTATGGTCCCTACCAGTTTCCCGAGAAGCTAATCCCATTTTTCATCAAGAAACTGCTGAACGGCCAAAAGGTGCCCGTATATGGTGACGGGTTAAATGTCCGGGACTGGCTGTATGTTGAGGACCACTGTTCTGCAATTGATATGGTCCTGCAAAAGGGCATGGTTGGTGAGGTATATAATATTGGTGGTAATAATGAAAAGACCAATATGGAGATAACGAAACTCATCTTACAAGGCCTTGGGAAACCCGAGACTATGATAGAATATGTCAAAGACAGACTAGGCCATGACCGCAGGTATGCCATTGATTCAGGAAAGATTAAAAGTAAACTGGGGTGGCAGCCAGCAACATCTTTTGAGGATGGCATAGCAATGACAATAAAGTGGTATCTCGATAACAGGGATTGGTGGGAGAAAATAGGTTGACCGATGTATATACTTTGTATATACTAAGCTTAAAGGGAGGTGTGTTCAATGTATACCACTATTCACAGGTGGGGTAACAGTCAGGCAGTTCGTTTACCTAAAGGTATATTAGAGATAGCTTCCTTACGTGAGAATGATCAGGTAGAAATTACGGCAGAACACGATTGTATTATCATCAGGCGGGCCAAGAAAAAGCATTTAACAATAGAGGAACGATTCGAAGGATATTCAGGTGATTATCAATGTAAAGAACTGGATAGCGGCAAACCGGTTGGAAATGAGGTCTGGTAATGCCGTATATACCGGAGCAGGGAGATATAATTATTCTGAATTTTAACCCACAAGCAGGACACGAACAGAAGGGTAACAGACCGGCATTAGTGGTTAGCAATAAGACCTTTAACAGGCGTACCCGTATTGCTGTGGTTTGTCCGATCACAAATACGGATCGTGGGTTCCCTCTACATATATCCCTTGATGATAGGACTTTAACAACCGGTGTGGTTATGTGTGAACAGGTTAAGTCACTTGATATAAGCGCAAGAAATGCAGTTTTTAAGGAGAAGGCTCCTTTAGACATTGTTGAAGAAGTGACAGATGTAATTGTTGGATTTTTTGAAGGGCATTCTAAATGATAACAGGCGCTTGCTTAAACAGCAAGCGCTTTTTGCTTCCTGCTGCTGCCCGATTCTCCCAAAACACTACAAATTCCCCCTTTCTTTTTGTTTGCTTTCCTGTAATCGATATAGATATAATTTTGCTAGGAATATAATGGAAGGGAGGGAAACAATAGTAATAATTAGTTGTTGGGGCAGATAATATGTGAATGATAGTAGAAAATAGATAACACAGTGCGGGTCGGCATATGTGTTAAAAAGTGGAGGCGGTCTGCTTGTTTATTAGGTTACCAGAAAAAGGGTTACCCCAGAGGTTTTATACCGGTACAGTACTGCTGCTGTTTTTAATGTGTGTCAGCTGCCTTTTCCCGGCAGCAGCCCTGGCAGCCATAGCGACGCCGGCTGGTGTGGATGCAGATGTGACCGGTGATACCTCAGTCCGGCTGAGTTGGAGTTCTGTCAGCGGGGCCACAGGTTACAAGGTCTACAAAAGTGAAAACGGCACTACGTTTTCCGAGGCCGGAGAAGTTTCCGGAACTACAACTTCTTATACTGCGGAAAATCTGGTGCGCTACCGGACCTATTATTTTGCGGTTACAGCCCTGAAGGATCAGGAGGAGTCAACCCGAACCACAGTCAAGGTTCTTTTGGATGACGGGCGGCCAACAGACCCGACAAATTTAAAACTCAACGGATCACAGACGGCAAATGCCATACCGTTAATTTGGACCGGGTCGCGTGATGACAGTAATATCGTAAAATACAAGTTGTATTCTAAAAAGCAAAATGAAACCGAATATAAACTGCTGGCAACTACAGAGTCAAGCCAGTATACAGCACAAAACCTTCTTCCCAAGACTTCGTACTTCTTTTATGTGTATGCTGTTGACGGAGCGGGAAACATTTCGGCCAACCCTACCAATACCCTCATTGTGGACACCCTGGCTGCGGTCGTTGATACCCAAAAACCGGCTGCCCCCAGGATATGGGCAGCTGCAGTAAGTACCAGTAAAGTAAAAATTACCTGGTCAGGGGCTTCGGACAATGTGGGGGTTACCGGATATGACCTGTACCGGGCAGTGGGGAGCGGAGGCTTTTCCCGGATTGCCGGGCCGAGTTCCTCACCTTGCTATGACGACAGCCTGAGTTCCAATAAGACCTACAAGTATTATATCAAGGCAAAGGATGCGGCCGGAAATATATCTGATGCCAGTAACACTGTAACCGTAATTACGAATGGTGACACAACAAAGCCTTCAGTACCCAAGAATTTCAGCTATTCAATGGTAAGTGATTCGGAGGTCAAGCTATCATGGGGGGCTGCCACAGACAATAAAGGAGTAACCGGCTACAAGATTTACCGGGCTGTAGACTCAGGAAGTTATGCCTATTTAGGCGCAACTTCGGGGACATCATACAATAATAAGGGGTTAAGTGATAACAGGGAATACAAGTACTACGTAACTGCATATGACGCTGCAGGCAATGAATCGGACCGTACCGGTATTATTACAATAAACGGAGATACTGAAGCAGTAGAAAAGACTATTGATGAAGACAGGGACAGTTATGTGATTCTGGAAGATATTATGAGAATTGATGTACCTTCTGAGGCGATAACCAAAGATACCACTTTCAGGCTGGAAACAGGAAGTTTCGGTGAATACTCCAATTCGGGCTACAAGACAATTGGTCTGCCGGTGAAGGTTACGGCAAAGGCGGGAAGCTCAAAAGTTACCAGCTTCCGGGATGAAATAAAAATTACCATGTATTATACTTCATCGCAGTTAGGGAGCGCCAAAAGCAGCAAGCTGTGTATTTATTACTGGGATGAGGCCAACGATGTCTGGGCTCCCCTGGAGACTACGGTATCTTCTTCTTCCAAAAAGGCGACAGCCAAGACCGACCACCTGACTGTTTTTGCACTCCTCGCCGATACCTCGGAACCGGATAAACCAACCCTGAAAAATTCCTCTGCGACTGACAGGAGGATTATTAATCTGTCCGGGAACGCTGAGGAATACGCTGAAGTGGAAATAGAGTTAAACGGGGATGAATATGAGACTACTGCCAACGGGAAAGGCTCCTTCAGCCTTGAAGTGATGCTGAAAAAGGGAACCAATACTATTCAGCTGCGAGCTACAGATGCAGTCGGTAACCGGAGCAGCTGGTCCAAAGAATACACTATTCGCTGCTCCCCCGATCACAGCGCAAAAGATATTTCGGGACACTGGGCTGAGTTTAACATCCAAAAGGGCCTGGAAACGGGTATCATCAATGGCTATAAGGATGGCACCTTCAAACCGGACCGGACTGTCACCAGGGCGGAATTCTGCAAGCTGGTGGTCCTGGCCCTTGGGCAAAAGCCGGTCAGCAGCCCGCGCCTAGCGTTCAGGGACAGGGGGTCAATCCCTGACTGGGCAGAGGGATATATTGCCAGAGCAGTGGATAAGGGGTTGATTGACGGGTATACTGACGACACCTTCAGAGCGAACCGCCAGATCACCAGGGAAGAAATGGCAGTTATTCTGATTCGGGCAGCCGGCCTTGAGGACGAGGCCGAAGATGCCCGGAATGACAAGCTTAGTTTCCGTGATGCGTCCAAGATACAGAAATGGGCCCGGGGCGCTGTGGTGATCGCCGTGGATAAGGAAATTATCAGCGGGTATCCCAATGATAATTTTGGTCCCGGAAGGTATGCCAGCAGGGCAGAAGCTGTGACCATGCTGCTGAAGGCAGAAAAGATACTGTAAAATAATTTTCTATTGATTTTAAAGAAGGTCTCTTAAAGAGGCCTTCTTTAATACTTAAGGTTAGCGTAAATAATAATCTTACTTTGAAAGCAGCACAAATTTAATTAATACAATAGGCATTTGTCGATATTGTGTTTTTATGGTAAAATTTAGTTGTACAACTGCATAAGTGCGGGTGGGCGGCCAATCCCTCATAGAAAGGGGGTGAGGCCAGTGACAATTTTCGAGGCAATATATCTAATGCTATCCTTTGGGATGTATACTCTGGGTGTTGCGTCACTGATTATTTCACTGATTGTCTTAGTATACTACATAAGAAAAAAGTAGTCCCACCTGCAAAGTGTACTACTTCTTTCTTATGCTAACCGACCGCTCACTTGCGGTAGTTGTACGTGCTAGGGTGCTGGTAACACCTAGTTAATTTATGCTCAATTTGTACCCTTATTATACAACGGGTACACGATAAATTACAATACTTCCCTTTTAAAATTATTATCTAAAATTAATAGTATCATCCAGCAGCCGGTCTACTTTTTTACACGGTTCTTTTTCAGTTGTGAGAAGTCTATAGAGAGGGAGGATTTTACCGGATTTAGTCGAACCATATAGATTAACACAATAATACCACTACATATCATATTCAGGAGGACAAGTATGGCTGCAAAGAAGAAACCTGTGACTGATGAAAACAAGAAGAAGAAATTCGTGACTGATGCTAATCTGAAGATTATATTCTACCTGGTCCTGCCGCTGCTGCTGCTGCCCCCATTTTACAGGGGACTTTTTTTCGATTACGAGGCAGACCTTGCTCACATGTACACTGCTTTAGTGCTTGGAGCATATGTGTTTGTTCGCAAGGATTATATTAAGCTGCCGCGAAACCTGATGGATTACGCCTGGATTGGACTTGCAGCTGCATACATAATCTCCAGCTACGTCGCCTTTAACCAGAGGGCCGCCATGGAAGGAGCCCTAAGAGTATTTAATTTCTTCGTTATTTACTGGCTTCTTGCATATACGGTGACCAATCTCAGGGAAATCAAAACTGCCCTGTCGGTGCTTTTTGCCGCCGGGGTCGGAGTGGCCTTTGCCGGGCTGGGTACGGCATATGGTACTTTTGCCTTTAACGGAGCTTATGATAAAGGGTTGATACTTTCCACACTCCAGTATCACAATGCAGCCGCCATTTTCCTGATAGGGTGCGGGATAATCGGGTTTTACCTGGCGGCCTCGCTTGATAAGGTGTGGATGCGGGTTCTGGCAGGCGGCCTGAATTATATTATAATTGCCACTGCTTATGGTGCCGGATCCAGAGGGGCCATGCTGGTGGCTCCAATAGGGCTGCTCCTTCTGATAATTGGAATGCCAAAGGAATACCGCTTCCGGACTTTTATGGGTTTCCTGGCAGTCTTAATTCCTTTTGTGATTACGGCAAAACAGGTATTAAGTTTTGAAACTCATAGTGAGGTCTATTACTGGTCATGGCTGCTGGGCGGATTTGTTATTGGCTGCGGCTGCCAGTACCTTGTAGAGAAGATTGCGGACTTTTCTGCTGTCACACGTAAGCAAATAATTGCCGCCGGGGGTATCGGAATAACGGTGGTTTCGGTAGGGTTGATCCTTTTTATGGGGCCAAAAATTATGCCTGCTTCTATTGCCAGCAGGCTGTCCAATTTCAGCCTGCAGGACCTGAGTGTTGTGGAGAGGTTTTATTTTTACCGTGATGCTTTCGAAGTTGTCAAGGACTATCCTGTCCTTGGTGTTGGGGGTGGCGGCTGGAATTCTGCATATACCTCTTACCAGTCCCTGCTGTACTATACTACCGAAGTACACAGTCACCCGCTGCAGGTTTGGGTGGAGACAGGGACGCTGGGTTTTCTGTTTTATGTATTAATCTGGATTGGCCTGATGATTACGTTATACAGGATTATGAGAAAAGTGGAGTCACCCGAATACCGTGCCGCTGCATGGGTTTCAGGGGTGGCAGCTTTGACGGTGTCCATGCACAGTGTAATTGATTTCTCGCTCTCCCTTGGAGCCGTAGCTATCCTGATGTGGGCTCTGGTTGGTCTGACAAGGGGAGTTGAGCGACTGGGAACAAAAGAGGGGAATAAAGGAAAAACGATAGCCGGGCCAATAGTCCGAAAAGCCGCCGGAATCATACTGGCAGGTGTTTTCCTGGTAATATCAGGCAGTCTGTCCATTGCAGCTTACACGGAAAGACAGGCAGGCGATGCTTACAATTCGGGAAATGTGCAGCAGGCTATAGATCTGTTTGAAAAGGCCAAAAAATATGATCCGGTTAACTATAATTACCCTATGTACCTGGCGCAAATATATAATTATCAGGCCTACCAGCAGAAAAATATTCAGCTGACCAGGACGGCGGTGGAGAATGCCAAAAAGGCGGCAGAACTCAACAAAAAGAATGCCCAGCCCTTATGGGCCATGGCAGAGACCTACCTGGGCGCTCAGATGCCTATTGAAGCTGCGGCGGCTGCGGAAGAGGCTGTTCAGGCAGTGCCGTGGCGGCAGGATGCATATAATAATCTGGCACGCGTTTATTTATCTTCCGGAAATTACCTGATTCAGATGGGGCAGCAGGATAATGCCCGGACAGTCCTGGAAAAGGCGCTGACGATACCGGAAATGATTGACAGGCAGGTTGCCAAGCTTGGTCCGGAGGAGCGCAAGGCATGGAGACACGGCCCGATTCCCGCTGTTGATAAAAATATCACTGAGGCAATGGAACAGGCAGAACAGATGCTAAGCGGGATATAACTAAATGAACGACAACCCCCGGCCAAAGGTCCGGGGGTATTCTATGAGAATAAAGGACCAATAGAGGCAGCTTTTGAGATGGGATGGTAAGAAGGGAAACAGGAATAAATAGGAAACAGGCAATTGGCGAAAAAGAAGGAATTCTGGGGCGTTTTCCCGAATAAAAACTAACGAAAATAGTTATTCCCTAGGAGATGATATTTTTTGAAAAAGGCCTTAATTACCGGAATCACTGGGCAGGATGGCGCCTATCTGGCAGAGTTCCTTTTGCATAAGGGTTATCAGGTACATGGTGTCAAGAGAAGGTCATCTCTTTTCAATACTGACAGGATTGACCACCTTTATCAGGACCTGCATGAGGATAATGTTAATTTCTTTCTTCACTATGGCGACCTGACTGATTCCACTAATTTGATCAGGATTGTTCAGGAAGTGCAGCCTGATGAAATATATAATCTGGCTGCTCAGAGCCATGTGCAGGTATCTTTTGAGACCCCTGAATATACCGCAAATGCAGATGGCCTGGGGACTCTAAGGGTTCTGGAAGCAATCCGGATCCTGGGACTGGCGGAAAAGACCCGTTACTACCAAGCTTCAACAAGCGAACTTTACGGTAAAGTACAGGAAATTCCCCAAACGGAAAAGACCCCTTTTTATCCGCGCAGCCCTTATGCGGCAGCGAAGTTGTATTCCTACTGGATTACGGTAAACTACCGTGAGGCTTATAACTTGTTTGCCTGTAACGGGATTCTTTTTAACCATGAGTCACCTTTACGGGGAGAAACCTTTGTGACCAGGAAGATAACCAGGGCTATAGCACGGATTAAGCTGGAGCTGCAGGACAAAATCTACCTGGGTAACCTGAATGCAAAGAGGGACTGGGGCTTTGCGGGAGACTATGTGGAGGCAATGTGGCTGATGCTGCAGCAAGACAGCCCCGAGGATTTTGTTATTGCCACCGGGGAGACCCGTTCAGTCAAAGAGTTTGTTGAACTGGCCTTTGCTGAAGTTGGAATAGATATTGAATGGCAGGGTGAGGGAGTACAGGAGAAGGGTATAGATAAATCCACGGGTAAGGCGCTGGTGGAAGTTGACCCGAGGTACTTCAGACCCACTGAAGTAGAAATACTATTGGGTGATCCCACAAAAGCCAGAGAAAAGCTGGGCTGGAAGCCTCGAACAAGCTTTGCGGAACTGGTGAAAATGATGGTTGCAGCCGACCTGGAAGAGGCGAAAAGAGATTTGTTCTGCAGAAATGAAGGTTTTAAGGTGAACAGGTATTATGAGTGATCAGGTTTTCCCATGAAATGGTTGACTTAGCCGTGAAATAAGAGTAAAATAATTACTCAGAAGAAGATGGTTATTTTACTCTATTTTGTGTGGTGTAAATTGTTTGTTAGAATCGTTGATAACGTCAAAAACCAGAATAAAACTGCTGCTGAAGTTTTTCCTTAACCCCGAAAACCAGGCCTATCTAAGAGGCCTGGCGGAGGAATTGGGAGAATCTACGAATGCCATAAGGGTGGAATTAAACCGCCTTACTGAAGCCGGTCTGCTTGAGAGTACTACCAGCGGGAGGACCAAGCTATATCGTGCCAATCAGAAACACTCCCTGTTTCCGGACCTCCACAGTGTAGTGAAAAAATATTTGGGCATTGATAAGGTACAAGCCATCCTAAATGATATGGGTAAGGTGGAGCTTGCCTTCATAACAGGTGATTATGCTCAGGGAAGGGATTCCGGGATAATTGACCTGGTATTGGTGGGGAAGATAGACAAGGCTTATATTCAACACATTGTGGAGAAAGCGGAAGATATAATTAAACGGAAAATCAGGGTCCTGGTCCTGAACCGGGGAGAGTATCAGCGGCTTAAAGATAAACTGCAGTCTGAGAAGGCGTTGGTTATTTGGGAAGAAACGGTTCTCTAAATTAAGAGCTTGACAATTTAAATAACTATGAAGATATTAATCTGAAGAAAGCCAGGCTGAACCGGCTTCTGGAAACATCCGATTTTTCGTTTTGAAAAGGCTGACCTGGCTGATCGTGAAGAAATAGCCAGGATTTTTGTTATTTGCACCGAGTTATTGCGAAGTATAAGAATAAATGGGTGAAATGTGAATTATGAGTGATAAGTCTTCAGAATTTGAAATTATTATAGAGCCAGGCAAAGGGTTTGAACAATATTGGAAGGACCTTTGGCGATACAGGGAACTGTTCTATTTCCTTGCCTGGCGTGACATACTGGTGCGCTACAAGCAGACGGTTATAGGTGTTGCCTGGAGTGTAATCAGGCCGCTTTTGACGATGATAGTATTTACTGTGGTTTTCGGCAAACTGGCAAAGATGCCGTCAGAGGGTGTACCATATCCTATTCTTGTTTATGCGGCAATGCTGCCATGGCAATTTTTTGCTAATTCTCTTAGCGAGAGTAGTAATTCTCTGATAGTTAATGCAAACATGCTTTCCAAGGTTTATTTTCCCAGATTGATTATACCTGCGAGTACTGTCATAGTCAGTATGGTGGATTTTCTGATTTCCTTCGTCATACTTGCAGTATTGATGATATGGTATAAGTTTGTTCCTGACATTCGGATATTGGCTCTGCCAGTGTTTTTACTGCTGGCTCTGACAGCATCATTGGGTTTTGGTTTGTGGCTGGCTGCTTTAAACGTAAAATATCGAGATTTCCGCTATATTGTACCATTTATTGTTCAGTTTGGATTGTATATTTCTCCTGTTGGATTTAGCAGTAGTATAGTGCCTGATCAGTGGAGACTGTTATATTCGATAAATCCGATGGTAGGAGTTATTGACGGTTTTCGGTGGGCAATATTAGGAAGCAATGTCGATTTCTACTGGCCAGGCCTTCTTTTATCAATTGGATTAACGGTGTTAATATTTGCTTCGGGGTTAAGGTATTTTAGAAAGACAGAACGGTCTTTTGCTGATGTAATATAGTATTTTAGCACAATGAAAATTGTTGCAATTCCATGAATCGGAAATAACGTTGACTACTTAAGGTAAGGTATTATATATGAGTACAATAATTGAAGTTGAAAATTTAGGGAAAAAGTATATTTTGCGGCACCAAAAACAAGAACGTTACTCAGCTTTAAGGGACGTAGTGGCTGAAGGTGCCAAGAAATGGTGGAATAAGATACTTAATCCTTTTGCCGGGTTAGATAATAAATCCACCATAGAAGAGTTTTGGGCTCTTAGAGATGTTTCTTTTAAAATCGATCAGGGGGACCGTGTTGGTATAATTGGGAGGAACGGTGCAGGAAAGTCAACCTTGCTAAAAATTTTAAGCCGTATTACAGACCCAACTACCGGTCGTATACTGTTAAAAGGCAGGGTGGCCAGCCTGCTGGAAGTTGGAACAGGGTTTCATCCGGAACTCACAGGCAGGGAAAACATTTATTTAAACGGTGCAATCCTCGGAATGAGTAAGAATGAGATTAAAAGGAAGTTTGACGAAATCGTTGCGTTCGCTGAAGTCGAGAAGTTTCTTGATACTCCTGTTAAGAGGTATTCCTCAGGGATGTATGTTAGGCTGGCATTTGCCGTAGCCGCCCACTTGGAACCTGAGATACTTGTGGTTGATGAGGTGCTTGCTGTTGGTGATGCGCAGTTTCAAAAAAAATGCCTGGGTAAAATGGAGGAAGTGGGTAAAGAAGGCAGGACCGTCTTGTTTGTCAGTCACAATATGGCGGCAGTAAAGAATTTATGTACATCCTCAATATTGCTTACGCAAGGGCAAGTGGAATATATTGGTGAGACACAAACGGCAATCAACAATTACTTGAAGATGTCACCTTCTATTGAGTCTCCCAAAGAGTATTTAGCAAATAACAAGGAGTTAGGGGTAGTTTTTAAAAATATTGAGTTTCTAGACGATGATGGAGACGTCATTTCTTGTCCCCAAGTTGGTTTGCCAATGTCGTTCAGGATGTCGTTTAAATTGGCTGAATCATATGATAATGTTTTGGTTTCAATTGGAGTAGAAACCTCAAACGATTTGCGTACTTGTGTTTTTCATTCGAAAATTTCCGGAGCACAACTTAAGTTGGTTTCTCCTCGTACCAGTATTGTTTGTAGGTTGCCTAAATTGAATATATTTCCAGGGCGTTATTTATTGTCAATTAAGGTAATGTCAGGTGATAAAATGATTTTTTGGTTACCGTATGTTGTTGAAATGGTAATAGAAGATGGAGATTTTTTCGATACTGGTCGCCTCCCCGAAAGAGATTGGGGCGGATTATTTTTAGCAGAACATAATTGGACAGCTATTCATAAAACCAAGGAGGACTCCTTATGAACAAAAAATTAAAGATTCTTTGTCATGGAAGTTGCTGGCCAACCAATATTGGGAATGCATTTGTGCAACTTGGGATGATGAATTATTTAAAAAGAGCTTTAGGAGAAAAAGCTGAAGTTTATCACTATGGTAGCCTTTCTACATTTCTTTTTTGGAAAAATGGATATCCCCAAAATGATTTAAATATTAGTAATATTTCTAAATTCGATTATATAATCATTGGTGGAATGACTCAATGTGTTGATTATTATAAGTCTGTACAATTAATTTTGAAAAACTTTGTTAAGATTGGAACTAAAATAATCATTTCAGGTGGAGGAGGACAGGACTATAATCAAAAAGAAATTGAAGAAGTTAGAGGTTTAATGAAGCAAATCCCTATTTATGCTTTTATTTCCAGGGATACTTATTCCTTTGAAGAATATGGCGATTTGGCTGAAAAAAGTTTTGACGGGATCGACAGTGCATTTTTTGTAGGAGATAATTTTATTCCGATCCCTTTAGATATTTCTGATTTTAATGTGATTAACTTTGATTCTTTAGAGGAACCTGTCATATTTAACACATCTAATAATGAAGACCAAGGGGCACCACGGAAGATGGGGTTAAAGAAATATACTTTTGATTTATTAAAAACTATATTAAAGAAAAATTATGAGCTTGCTGTCCCATCACGTTTGGATATGGAAGGACGTAAAGTCATAAGAACTCACCATGCGGCGTGGCCTACAGAAATAAATGAAAACATGTATAAAGGCATGAATACGTTAATATCAGATATTCCAACAGATTATTTAACGCTATACTCACAAGTTCATACTGTATATTCAGATAGAGTTCATGCTTGTGTAGCAGCTCTAGCGTTTGGAAACCGTGCCATGTTGTTTGGCAAAGAAAACCCCAGAATAAGGATGTTTGAACGAATTGGAGCAGGGGGAATTTTAAAAGGGCCGGTTCAGGTGGATATGAATAGCTTGGAAGAAAATAAAACTCACCAAGTTAATTTTCTTAAAGAAATTTTTACTGAGGAGTATTAAATGCAGCAGCAAATTATTTGGGAGGAACTAAGTAAAGGCAAAACATTAGACGAACTTCTTGATATTTTTAATAACCGAAATTCATTTCAAGTAGAGTTTGCTGCTTTGCTTAACGGGTTATTTGACAAGGACAGAACCTGCTTGACAGCTATTGAAGTGGGATCTTCATTTGGGGTTACGTCTGCTCACCTTGATAAGCGATTCAATATTTCGTTATTAGATTTGGACTTAAATGCGTTAAATTTAGCGGAAAAATTATTTGGCTTTCTGGGTAAAGAAGTAAACACATACCATTTGGATATGTTTAAACTTGGCAATATTACAGGTGAATTTGATTTATTATTTAATTCAGGCGTCCTGGAGCATTTTAATTTTGATGAACGTGTAAAAATACTGACGGAAATGAAGAAGAAGCTTAACCCCGGTGGTAGAATAGTGATTGCTATACCTAATCACTATTCCTTACCTTATAGGTTAGGTTATCTATATCTCAATTTAGTTAATAGATGGCCATATCCAGAAGAATATAAAATTTATGATTTTAGCAGTGAAGTTAAGCAGATTGATGGGCTAAGGCAAACAGTCCGACTGCATATAAACAAGGCCAGTATTTATGATTTCCTTCCACTTCCTCTGAAATTGATCCTTCAGGCGGTTGGAAAATTGGTTGTTTTTGAAGGTTACCTTTCTGTTGTTGTTCTAGAAAATGTTTAATATTTTGGAGTGTACATAAAATGTCTAAACAGCCCCTGGTATCTATTGTTTTACCTACCTATAACGGCGAACGTTACCTGGCACAGTCTATAGAAAGTTGTCTATCCCAGACTTACTTGAACTGGGAGTTAATAATTGTGGATGATGCTTCCACTGACAATACTCCAAACATAATACTAAGATATGTGAACAGTGATACTCGTATTTTTTACAAAAAACATAATACCAACCGCAAGCTGCCTGCTGCGTTAAACACCGGGTTTAAAACCGCAAGAGGGACTTACCTGACATGGACCTCTGATGATAATTGCTACTGTCGGGAAGCAATAGCTACTATGGTGGAGTATTTAGAATGTAACCCGAATACAGATATGGTATATGCAGATTATAATATCATTGATGATAGGAGTAATATGCTGGAGTATGTCAGGGTAGGGATGCCCGAAGATTTATGGAAAGCTAATTGTGTTGGAGCTTGTTTTCTTTATAAACGAATAATCTATGATAAACTTGGTGGTTATGCAGAAGAATTGTTTCTTGCAGAGGATTATGATTATTGGTTGAGAGCTTCCATTGCGTTTAAATTGGAGCCACTTCATCAGCTGTTATACCTATACAGGGTGCATGGTAGTTCCCTAACCAGTAAAGAGAGAAAAGGTAGTATATTATTGGCTACAGAAAAGACACTGAGACACCACTTGCTTCATAATTCAATTCCCCCAGTCTTAATAGCTAAGGGATATTTTGGACTTGCCAACATTGCGAAAGAGACTAATGAAAGGCTCAAGGGATGCAAGTATATGTTATTGGCATTAAAAAATGCACCGGGTTCTTCTATTAATAATCTGGTGACCCAGGAACGAAGGCTGTTAAGTGAGCTATTGGTCGGCAAGAAGATTACTCATGGTATTTTTAGACTGTACAAACAATTCAAAAACGACCAATGACTTGAGCGGTGTTTTTGAGGGTAATTAATTGATGTGGATGTGTGGTAATGAAAAAATTTCTAAAAAAAAATTTGCCTCAGCCCATTATTAGGTGGATCCAGGATAGAAAAAAGAAATATAGATTTTACCAAAACATAAACGCTGATTTAGCTGCAAGCAGCCAAAAGAGGGTTCTTATTTCTTATATAACGGAGCCGTTTGAAGCTGATTTATCGTGCAGCCAACACACTAATGTTCATGAATGCGCCCAAATAATAAAAATATTTATAAATATGGGATACTGTGTTGATGTCATTCATTGCCAGGATAAAGAAAATTTACCTTATATATTAAACAAAAAGTATCATGTTATTTTTGGATTTGGTAACGCTTTTTATGAAGCAGGTCTCCATAATCATCAGGCAAAAAAAGTAATATATCTAACAGAATCTCATCCGGACTTTTCAATTATGCGAGAAAGAGAAAGGCTAGATTATTTTTACAAAAGACATGGTAAAAGGACCGGCTTTACTCGTTCTCATTTATTTTATAAGAAGGAATATATAGATGCAGCCGACTATGGAATTCTGCTTGGAAGTAAAACTACTTCCGAGACTTACCCATCTTTAAATAAGAGATTATTTATAACAACCCCGACGGGATTAATCAACAAGGATTACTTATATGAGGAGAGAGATTACTATAAATCGAGGAAAAACTTTGTCTGGTTTGGCTCTTATGGTGCGATCCATAAAGGGTTGGATATTCTTATTGATGTATTTAATGGTTTACAGGAATGTAATTTATATATATGCGGACTTTACCCGTCAGAAGAGAGATTGTTTTCAATTAATAATATAAATGTAAAAAACGTTGGATTTGTGGACGTGAATTCTTGTCATTTTATAGATTTGATGAACAAATGCAGTTTTGTTATATTGCCTTCTTGCTCCGAGGGTATGTCAACCTCAGTCTTAACATGTATGAATCATGGTCTTATTCCTATTGTAACAAGAGAAACTGGAATAGATCTCAAAGAATTTGGTGTTTATCTTGATGATTACAGGGTTGAATATGTTACAGAGGTCGTCAGGGGATATTCTTGTTTAGGTGTAGAAGAATTAAGCATTCAGCATAAGAAGGTGTACGACTATTCACGGGAAATCTTTAATATACGGGAATATACCATGCGCCTTTCAGCTATTTTACAAAAATTACTCCAATATGAGGATTAAGACTATGAATGTTTTACATTTGTCAACTAGTGCAATTTCACAGAGTGCAGCTTACCGCATTCACAAAGGACTTCTGAGTTCGGGGCTGAATTCGAAGATTCTTGTTGCCGGAAATTCTATAGATGATCCTACTGTGTTGAAGCCATTACACCAACATGAAAAAATCCTAAATTTTATAAGACATAAGCTTGAAACGTTACCTTTAAAGTTTTATCCCGATCGTTGCAGTTTTCCATTTTCCGCTGCTATTATACCGGACAATGTCTCTAGTTATATATCAAATATTAATCCAAGTTTAGTTCACTTACATTGGATTTGCGGAGGTTTTTTAAGGATAGAATCCTTGAAAAAAATAAACAGACCTATTATTTGGACTCTGCATGACAGTTGGGCATTTACCGGGGGTTGTCATCTTCCTTTTGATTGTGTTAGATACAGGGATGGGTGTAAGAAATGCCCTATTCTTAATAGTTCCAAAGAAAAGGATATTTCCAGCAGGGTAATGGAGCGTAAACAAAGGGCATGGAAGTCGATAAACCTGACAATTGTTACACCCAGCAAATGGCTTGGGGAATGTGCAAGATCGAGTATGTTATTTAAAAACAACAGAATTGAAACAATACCCAACGGAATAGACACCGGTGTTTTTAAACCTATAGGTCGCGAAGTCGCCAGAGAAATTCTTTCTTTACCCTTAGACAAAAAACTACTTCTTTTTGGCGCAGTTAATAGTACCAGAGATCCCAACAAAGGCTTTCAGTTTTTACAACAGGCTTTACAAAAAATGAATAGCAGTGGCTGGGGCGACATAGCTCAAGCGCTAGTTTTTGGTGGTCTCGAACCTGCAAACCGTCTGGAAATAGGGTTAAAAACAACATTCTTAGGCAGGCTGCAAGACGACATCAGCCTTGCCCTGCTGTATTCCGCTGCAGATGTCTTTGTTGCTCCATCTATCCAGGAAAACCTGCCCAACACTGTTATGGAAGCCCTTGCTTGCGGGACGCCGTGTGTGGCCTTCAACATCGGAGGTATGCCTGATATGATAGAACATCAGCGAAACGGGTATCTGGCCCGGCCTTTTGAGGCAGACGACCTGGCCCGTGGGATTGCCTGGGCGCTTGAAGACAACAGCCGGCGGGAGGCACTGTCACACCGCGCCAGGGAAAAAGTTGAGCAGGAATTTGATATTAAGCTAATTGCGGGAAAATACCATGAGCTTTATAGGGAAATTTTAAGCCGGAAACAGGGTGGATGATCACATGCAAAAACAATCCAAAATCTATATAGCCGGCCATAACGGACTCGTTGGTTCGGCCATCAAAAGAAAACTTGAAAAATCCGGTTATCACAACCTGGTGTGCCGGACAAGCGCTGAACTCGACTTAAGAAACCAGGTTGCAGTTGAGGAATTCTTTGCCCATGAGGGGCCGGAATTCGTTTTCCTTGCTGCTGCCAAAGTTGGCGGCATCTATGCCAACAATACCTACCCGGCTGAGTTTATTTATGACAATCTGGTCATTGAGGCTAATATAATCCATGCTGCTTACCGGCATAGGGTCAGAAAATTGCTCTTCCTGGGGAGTTCCTGTATTTATCCCAAGTTTGCCCCCCAGCCCATGAAAGAGGAGCACCTGCTTACCGGACTGCTGGAACCCACCAATGAGCCTTATGCCATCGCCAAGATTGCCGGGATCAAAATGTGTGAATCCTACAACCGGCAGTACGGGACTAACTATATATCTGTAATGCCCACAAATCTCTATGGCCCCAATGACAGCTTTGACCCAGAGAACTCCCATGTGCTTCCGGCTCTGATACGCAGGCTCCATGAGGCCAAAATCGCAGCCAGGCCTGTTGTCGAAATATGGGGTACAGGCAGCCCCAGGAGGGAATTTCTTTATGTTGATGATCTGGCCGATGCCTGTATTTTCCTTATGGAAAATTACTCTTACAAAGAGATCGGTTCATTTGTCAATATTGGCACAGGACAGGACCTGACCATCAGGGAACTGGCTGAACTTATCAAAGGTGTTGTGGGCTATTATGGCGAATTAAGGTTTAATACTGAGAAACCTGATGGTACGCCCCGAAAACTTCTGGATGTATCCCGGATGCGGTCACTGGGCTGGGAGGCAGGGACTCAGCTTGAGGATGGATTAAGAATGGCTTATGAGTGGTTTAAGTCACAGGGAGGATAAGATGCAGAACAATCAACAGCCTCTGGTCTCTATAATCACAGTGACTTTAAACAGTGAGAGGCATTTGGAAGATACCATCAGGAGTGTAATCAATCAGACATACCCAAATATTGAGTATGTAATCATTGACGGCGGTTCCACCGACAGGACACCGGACATTATCAGGAAATACGGGAAAAACATTGCCAGGTGGATAAGCGAACCTGATAAGGGTATTTATGATGCCATGAATAAGGGGATCAAAATGAGTACCGGTGAATTTATCGGCATTATCAATTCTGACGACTGGTATGAGCCGGATACCGTGGAAACGGTAGTCACGGAAGCTCTTAAGCGCCCTGAGGGAGAGGTATTTCACGGTAACCTGATGATGTGCTCCCCTGAAGGGGATAAAATATTTTTATACAAACCTGACCCTGGTTTTAAAAATATCTGGCATGATATGACCATTCTGCATCCTACCTGTTTTGTCAGGAAAAGCACCTATGAGAAACACGGCCTGTTTAGTGACCGGTACAGGATTGTTGCAGATTACGATTTAATGCTCCGGTTGTATAAAACAGGAGTGAGATTCCAATATATTGACAGGATACTGGCCAACCAGCGTACCGGCGGAATAAGCTGTACCCGGGACAGGGATGCCATTATAGAAAACAGGAAAATTGTAATCAACCACGGTCTTTCTCCTGTTACGGCCTATTATGATATGTTTTTTAAACTGGCCAAACGAAGGATTCATAAGTTTCTGGAAAGACACAACATGAAAGCGGTTATTGATTTCAAGAAAAGGTTTCAGAAACGGAAATACTACAGGCAGTAAGCTGGGTGATGATATGGATCTGTCAATTATTCTGGTGAATTATAATACAGGAGAACTCCTGCGAGACTGCCTGGAATCCCTGTATGCCAATAAGCCCGGGGTGCAATGTGAAGTCATTGTATCTGATAACGGCTCCACTGATGGCAGCCTGGAGATGCTTGCAGAGGAGTACCCACAGGTCAGGGTTATCGCTAATGGGGACAACCTGGGGTTTGCCGCAGCCAACAATAAAGCCATCAATCAATGCCGGGGAAAATATATTTTGCTGCTCAACAGCGATACTCTGGTAATTGACAGGGATTCATTTGACAATATGGTTAATTATATGGAGGCACATCCTGATACCGGAGTCCTGGGCTGTATGCTGTTAAACGGTGACCATTCATTACAGCTCTCACACGGGAAATTTCCCACAATTGTCACTGAATTTCATCAGAAGGCCCTCAATTTTATGTTTTCCGGGAAAATAGCGCCTTTCTATGGTAAGATTGCGGCAGATTACCGGGAGGAACATCCGGTAGATTGGGTGACCGGGGCGTGTCTGATGGTGCGCCGGGAGGCGGCTCAACAGGCCGGGCTTTTGGATGAAGAGTTTTTTATGTATTTTGAAGATGTTGACTGGTGCCGGCGGATAAATAGCTGTGGGTGGCGAGTCATTTATTATCCCGGAGCTAGGGTGGTTCACCTGCTGGGAGGGAGCGCTCCCAAACAGCAGAATATCTCGGTGATATACAAGGAGAGCCAGCTCCGGTACTACTGCAAACACAGGGGCAGGGCGGAGCTTAACCTGCTGCGGGTGATTCAGGTGGGTAAACATCTGGCCCTGTTGATGAAACTTAAACTCTGCGGCCTGATTGCCGGTAAGGATGTATCCGGTGATTCCAAAAGGATCATCGGAGTTATCAGGGTTTTTTGGGGCAAATCGATACAATAATTATCTGAGATACAATAATCATCTTAAGGTTGTGTTTGCTCATGTACGCTCAAACTGACAAGAACTTATACAGGTTTTTTGTGGTAGTGGCTGCCTTTATGCTGGTATTCCCCAAAGCCGGTGATACCATAAACGGAATCCCCCTTACGGCAGCTAACATGCTCCTAGGGATATTGATTTTATGGGTGATTTCTAAGAGGGTACGGCTGGAAATTCCCATTACTGATAGGGTATACCTGCTGTACATGAGTCTGGTCCTGCTGATACCATGGGCATTTTCTGCAGGAAACATTACTGCCTATGTTAAGACAGTAATGCCGCTCTTTGTTTCACTGGCGGTTTATTATTGGGTTAAACCGGTGACACAGGCTCTGGTTACCAACAGGAGGCGCTTGGATATCCTGATGAGAGTGCTGGCAGTTTCTGTTATTGTCATTGTTCTCTATGGAGCTGCCCAGAAGCTCTTCGGCCATTATGAAACTATCATCCCGGGAATTACCATGTCATTTTCTGATGCCGGGATTCCCGATGTATTTTACCAGAAAAAGAACCTTGTTGGTTTACCCGGATTTTCAGAAACTGTTCACAAAGTAACTTCCACATATCAGAATGGGAACTTGTTTGGCGCTGTCCTGGTAATGCTTATGTTTCCGATAACGGCAGCATTTCTGCACGCCAGGGACCTGAATGATAAAATCATATATGGGACCGCCACAGTCCTGGCTTTTGCCATAATTCCTTTTACCCTTGCCCGCAGTGCTCTCTTTGGCGCTCTAATCGGCGCCGGGATGCTTTTTTTAATGCAGCGGGACAGAAGGAATAAGATAATCTTGGTTTTCCTGGTGCTGCTGATGTTTGCTGTGACTCTGCCCAGCCCTTTTATGAGAACAAGGATGATTATGTCGTTCTTCGACCCATCAATGAACGGGCGGATAGAGCGGATGGTTACTGTCAGCAGCCTTGTTTCTGAGCCTGTTTCTCAAGCCGGGGCGGAAGAAAACAACAATTTAATTGAACCGGGAAAAGTTGTATCCAGACTCTTTGGATTTGGGTTTGCCGGGGAGGGGGCCAAAAAGGTTAAGAGTTTTTGGGATCTTTATACTGAAAATATGTATTTCACTTCCTATATTTTCACCGGTCTGGCAGGTGTATTGCTTTTTGCCGCTGTAGTTGGCCGGTCACTTTTCGTTATTTTTCAATATCTAAGAAACGGACTTGCTCGGATTAATATCTTAACCGGCCTGGCAGCCGGGGTATTCTGCGGTCTGGCGGCATTTTTGTGCCAGGCATTTATAGAAGGCCCGCTGAGCCTGCCGCCAACTGGGTTTGTTTTCTGGTTTCTGCTAGGCCTGGGACATTCGGTGGTGAATTTGGAATTTAGAAACAGTTGGGTTGTGAGGATTTAATTATGCGGATAGTTATTGATGCCAGGATGATAACAGAAGCCATGCACGGTATAGCGAGGTACACCTATAATCTGGCAGACCGGCTGACCCGTATAGACCAGGAAAATGAATATATCCTGCTGACCGGCGGTGACTCCCTGGCAGAATTTGCGGCAGGCAGGTCCAACTGCCGGCTGGAACGTATTGGTTCAAAGTTTATCTCTGTGGCTGAACAGGTGGAACTGCCTCGCGTATTAAGGAGGTTAAAGGCAGATCTTTTTCACAGCCCGTCGTTTATAGCCCCCCTGTTTTGTCCCTGCAGGCTGATCATGACAGTTCACGATGTGAACCACATGGTATTTCCCCAATATTACGGCAGGATACATCAGCTATACTACAGGCATATTGTCAGGCCTTCAGTCCAGAAGGCTCAAAAAGTACTGACAGTATCCCAGTTTTCCCGCAATGAAATCATAAAATTTTTAGGCGTTTCGCCCGAAAAAATGATTGTAACATATAACGGTATTGATAGTGCATTTAAAGTGATTGATAAACCTGGTGTCCTGGAAGGTGTCAGGCGCAGGTACAAGCTTCCCCCTGAGTTTGTTTTATATGTAGGGAATAGGAAGCCACATAAAAATGTGGAGCGGCTGATAGCGGCATTTTCCAAAGTCAGGACAGATTGCAGTCTGGTATTGACCGGGGCGGCCGACAGACAGCTGAGCGGCCTGGCAGCAGACATGGGGCTGACAGGCAGGGTAGTATTTGCCGGTGCTGTAGCCGAGGACGATCTTCCTGTTTTGTATAACCTGGCCGGACTCTTTGTTTTCCCTTCGCTTTATGAGGGTTTTGGCCTTCCGCCGCTGGAGGCAATGGCCTGTGGGACCCCTGTTGTCACTTCAAACCGGTCCTCATTGCCGGAAGTAGCCGGAGAGGCTGCCATTTTGGTTGACCCTTACAGTCCCGGGGAACTGACCGCTGCTATTGAAAGGGTTCTGCAAGATGAGAGTTTATACAGCCAGATGAGAGAAAAAGGCCTGGTACAGGCAGCAAAGTTTTCCTGGGAGGATACCGCCAGGCAGACCCTGGAGGTTTATGAAGAAGTTCTGAAGGGGGGCGGACATCAGCTATGAAAGTTGCCATAGTCCACGAATGGCTGGCCAACATGGGCGGTTCCGAAAAAGTTGTCCTGGCCTTTAAGGAGCTATTCCCCGATGCCCCTATATATACCACTGTGTACAATCCGGATAAGGTTGATTCGGCCTTTCATAACATGGATATCCGGACCTCCTTTATCCAGAAACTGCCGCGGGGCAGGACTGCCTACCAGTCTTACCTGCCGCTGATGCCTACTGCAGTTGAACAGTTTGACCTCAGCGGCTATGATGTGGTCCTCAGCAGCAGCCATGCAGTGGCTAAAGGTGTGCTCACAGGGGCCAATACCCTGCACATCACTTACTGCCATACACCCATGCGTTATGCCTGGGATTTCTACCATGAGTACCTGAACGGGCCGGGGGTGGGCCGGGTCAAGAAAATGCTGATCCCCTGGCTGATGAACTATATTCGCATGTGGGACAGGCTTTCTGCTGACCGGGTTGACTATTTCATAGCCAACTCCGGCAATGTGGCCGGGCGGATCAGGAAGCATTACCGCAGGGAAACAACGGTAATTTACCCGCCGGTGGATACTGAGTATTTTACTCCTGCTGATGAAATCGGGGATTACTATTTCATTGTTTCCCGTTTGATACCTTACAAGAGGATTGACCTTGCCGTCGCAGCCTTCACCCGGTTGGGGTTACCCCTCAAAATAGCCGGAGACGGCCCGGAGCGGAAGAGACTGGAGGAGATAGCCGGACCCAGTGTGGAGTTTCTGGGCCGGGTTTCTGATGCCGAAATGAAGAAACTATATGCGGAGTGCAAGGCCTTCATTTTTCCCGGGGAAGAGGACTTTGGCATAACTCCGGTGGAGGCCCAGGCTGCCGGCAGGCCCGTTATTGCCTATGGCGCAGGCGGCTGTCTGGAAACTGTCGTTTCCGGAGTAACGGGAGAGTTTTTTCAGTCCCAGACGGCAGATGCCCTGGCTGAGGTTGTCACCGGGTTTGACCCGGGCAGATACCAAACCGGGTTAATCCGTCAGCATGCTCTCAGTTTTGACCGGGAATTATTTAAAAAACGCATTTATATTTTTGTTGAAAATAGATACAGGGATTTTATAAAAAATGGCAGATAGTTGTTTTTGGGGGAGATAGCTTTGCTTAAAAAGTACCAGCGGTTTTTCAACCTGATAATATTTGCCCTTGACGGGCTTGTGCTGACAACATCATATTTTGCCGCTTATGTCTTTAAGTGGGGATTCTATCCGATCAGCCAGATGGACTACCTGTACCTTAAAGCTCCCTTATGGATGATTCCCCTGGTGCTCACGGTATACTTCTTTATGGAAGTATATTCACCCATGCGGAGCCGGATGCTCCGTAAGGAAATGCTGCTGGTCATGCGGTCTCATGCAGTAGGGATGATACTTATTTATGGCCTGCTTTACCTGACCAAAATGTACATTTACTCCCGGGTAGTGCTGTTTACCTTTGGGGTTGTTTCACTGGCGCTGATACTCATGGACCGTTTCATCATGCGCCGGGTGCTGCGTTACCTGCGTTCCATCGGCTATAACCAGAAACATTTGCTGATTGTGGGAGCTGGGACGGTAGGGCTGGAATTTGCCCAAAAGGCCATGGCCCACAAAGAATTTGGCTACAATGTAGTGGGGTTTTTGGATGACGATAGGGATAAGAAGGGCAGTGAGGTCCTCAGCCGTAAGGTTTTGGGGGACTGCGCCATACTGCCGGAACTGCTTGCTTCCAAGAGCGTGGATGAGGTTATTATTGCTTTGCCCCTGAGCGCTTATCAAAAATACCACGGTATTGTGAATGTGTGTGAAAAAGCCGGAGTAAGGGTGCGCATTATCCCGGACTACTTCGACTATCTCCCGGGGCGGCCCAAGGTGGAGGAATTTGATGAAATCCCCCTGCTCAATATCCGCCACGTCCCCCTGGATGATCCCTTTAACAGGTTTATTAAAAGACTGTTTGATGTTGTGGTATCTCTGACGGCAATAATAATTACCCTGCCGCTGATGGTAATCATAACAGCCGGAGTTGCCCTGACCTCCCGCGGGCCCATCCTCTTTAAGCAGGAGCGGGTGGGGCTGAACAACAGGCCCTTCAATATGTATAAATTTCGCTCCATGCGTGTTGCTGAGGATTCATCCTCAGATACCGGATGGACGACTGCAGATGACCCGCGCAGGACTTGGTTCGGGGCCTTCATCCGGAAAACCAGCCTTGATGAGCTGCCGCAGTTTTTCAATGTCCTGCTGGGGGACATGAGTGTTGTCGGGCCAAGGCCGGAGCGTCCCTTTTTCGTGGAGCAGTTCAGGGACGAAGTTCCTAAATACATGGTTAAACACCAGGTGAAGCCGGGTATCACCGGATGGGCTCAGGTCAACGGCTGGCGGGGGGATACCTCGATAGAAAAACGCATTGAGTGTGATGTCTATTACATTGAAAACTGGGATTTATTGTTCGATATCAAGATAATGCTGTTAACTGTTGTAAAGGGATTGGTTAACAGAAATGCATATTAGCGCCCTGCAAACGACCATGACAATTAAAACCATGCGTCCGGTTCAGTGGACCAAGAACCTGATTATTTTTGCCGGGGTAATTTTCTCTGAAAAGCTGTTTGTCAGCGGCTATTTTCTTAAAGCCTTGTCTGTCTTTATTGTTTTTTGTCTGTTGTCCGGCTCTGTATATATAATTAACGACCTGGCAGATATGGAAGGAGACAGGGTCCACCCGGAAAAGAAAAACCGCCCTCTGGCAGCAGGTATGCTGAGTACCGGTTTTGGGGCGGTTTCTGCTTGTATAATTGCTGTGACGGCTATTTCGGGAGCTTTTCTGATTAACACCGGGCTGGGCTTTCTGGCAGTAAACTACTTTGCTCTTACTCTGGGGTACAGCCTTTTTCTGAAGAATATTGCCATAATTGATGTGCTTATAATTGCTGCAGGTTTTATCATCAGGGCTGCTGCCGGAGCAGTGGCCATTAGTGTCAGCATTTCCCCATGGCTGCTGGTATGTACCTTTCTCCTGGCGCTGTTCCTGGCATTGGCCAAGCGCAGGCATGAATTGCTTTATGACAATGTTTCCCGGCTGTGCCGGCAGAGCCTTTGCCAATACAGGCCCGGGACGCTTGACGTATTGATCCATGCTGCCGCTTTGGCCACCATTTTGGGCTATTCACTGTATACGGTCAGCCAGAATCACTCAGAATACCTTGTGGGAACCGTACCTCTGGTGGCCTTCGGTATATTCAGATACCGGTACCTGACATACCACGGGCATCTGGGGGGCAGCCCGGAAACCGCGCTGCTGGGGGACAGGCCCCTGTATCTAACGGTGTTATGCTGGGTTCTCAGTTTGCTGATAATTATTTATACATAGAGAAACATTTATACATAGAGAATCATTTTTATACATAAAGGCGGGAGACCGATGAGCAGGGTTTTTGTATTAAAAACCAATCCGGAAACAGTGCTTGACGACTATGTCAGGTTGTTAAAAATGGCTGCGGTCAGCCAAACTCTTGACCCCGGGAGAACAACAATTCTCAAAGATAACATTTCCTGGCATTTTCCCTACCTCAGCGCTAACACTACGCCGTGGCAGCTGGAAGGGGTTATTAAGGGACTTCGGGAACAGGGTTTTTCTCAGCTTACCTGTGTGCGTAACAAAACAGTGGTTACTAACCCCTTTAAGGGGGAAAAATTGAACAAGTATCAGCCTTTGCTGCAGAAGTACGGCATCCCTGTCCGGTATAATTTCAGAACTGCGGATATGAATTGGGTGAGGTATGAACCAAGGGGCGAAATGCTCGCTCTGGACAGGATATTTCCGGAAGGCATATATATTCCTGATTATTTCATAGGTAAAAATATAGTGCATCTGCCCACAGTCAAATGCCATGCCTATACCACCACAACCGGGGCTATGAAAAATGCCTTTGGAGGGTTGCTGAATACTAAAAGGCATTATGCCCACAGTGATATCCATAAAGCCCTGGTTGACCTCCTGATGATCCAGCAGGAGATTCACTCCGGAATATTTGCAGTGATAGATGGCACTGTCTGCGGCAGCGGTTCCGGGCCGCGCACTATGAACCCGATTGAGAAGGATTATATCCTGGCCGGCGCTGACCAGGTAGCCATAGATGCCATCACAGCCAAAATGATGGGGTTTGACCCAATGAAGATACCATATATCCGGATTGCCCATGAACGCGGCCTTGGAATTGGCAGCCCTAAGGAAATTGAAGTAATCGGGGCAGATATCGAAGGGGTAAAGTTCGGATTCAGCGCCGATGCCAATCCGGCATCAGGGGTAGGCAGGCTGCTCTGGTTTGGGCCTCTGCGCCGGCTGCAGCATTTGTTTTTCCATACACCCCTGGTGTATTTGTTCATTTTGGGGTCGTTTTTATATCATGATTACTTCTGGTGGCCTGTGAAGGGCAGAAAAAGGATGGCGCATTTGCGGGCACAGGGCCGCTGGGGGAAGCTGTTTGAAGATTACTCTGAGTAAGGGAGCATTCAACTTATTCTTGTCAAAGGAGGTTTTTACCTTGCGCGTACTCGTCACCGGCGGCGCCGGATATATAGGCAGCCATACAGTGAGGGAATTGATGCGGAATAAACATGAGGTTGTCATTCTGGACAACCTGTGCAAGGGGCATGTTGGCGCGGTGCCTGCAGGCATTTCCCTGGAACAGGGGGACATTGCTGACCGGGCGCTGGTGGATGATATCCTGCGGCGTTATGGTATCGAAGCGGTCATACATTTTGCCGCCTTCAGCCTGGTGGGGGAGTCTATGGCTGACCCGGCGCCGTATTTCAGGAATAACACAGCAGGCAGCCTGGCCTTATTTGAGGCCATGGTGCAGCATAAAATCAACAAGGTGATTTTTTCATCAACCGCTGCCGTCTACGGCGAACCTGAACACTGGCCGATTACGGAAAACGACGCTAAGACGCCGACTAATAATTACGGCCTGTCCAAGCTGATGATAGAAGAGATTCTCAAGAGCTTTGACCGGGCCTATGGATTAAATTATATCAGCCTGCGCTATTTTAATGCCGCCGGGGCGCACCTTTCGGGAGAAATAGGTGAAGACCATGACCCTGAGACCCACCTGATTCCCCTGGTGCTGCAGGCTGCCCTGGGTCAGCGGGACAGCATTAAGATCTTCGGGACTGATTATCCCACGCCTGACGGGACGTGTGTCAGGGACTACATCCATGTAACAGACCTGGCCAATGCCCATGTCCTGGCCCTGGAGTACCTGGCCCGGGAAAACGCCGCCAATATCTTTAACCTGGGCAATGGAGAAGGCTTTTCCGTCAGGCAGGTAATCGATGCAGCGCTCAGGGTGACCGGACGGGAGATAACTGTTGTGGAAGATGAGCGGCGGGCAGGCGATCCTGCCGTGCTGGTTGCCGGGTCTGACAGGATAAAAAAGGAGTTGGGGTGGAAACCGCAGTTTACGGGTATTGATACCATTGTGGATACAGCCTGGAAATGGCACCTGAATCACCCGGCGGGGTTTGGGGACAGGAAGTGGAAATGAGCAAAAAGCGGCTGTAAGGCAAATTATTCTGTATTGTAATTGACCAGACTTTTTGCTATCTTTATATGTGGAACTCCTTTATACTTATCTCATTATCTGATATAAATTAAACTTCGGAGGTATGATTATGCGCAGGTATCTATGTATAAGTCTAATCATTTTTTTACTGCTGCCCTCCTGGTCATGGGCTGCCCAGAATAATCAGGAAGTCAGCCTGATTGACCCGCAGGTATTAAATGATGTTAAGGGGCTTCAACTGGCGGGGAAGCAGACTGTTATTACCAATAACGGTAAAAGTGTTAAGCTTACCGGGCTGTACCGCTTTCAGAACACCGGGGAAGATGTCGTGGTGTTGTTGGGACTGCCTGAGTCATTAAAAAAGCTTTCTACCGGGTTTGACACTGAGTTAAAACCGGAAAATGTGAAATTTGTTGCCGGAGGAAGTCTCCAGAAGGCGAAAACCGCGGAAAAGTCAAAAACCATTTCCGGAAAAGAGCTGAAAGGGGCCTGGATGACCTGGGAAGTTCCGGCCAAGGCCAAAACTGTCGTCGAAATCAGACTGATTTATTCAATTGATAAGATACCTTTTGGCAGCAGTGTTCAGATTCAGTATCTTCCTGCAGCAGAGCCCAGCCCGTCGCCAAACCTGAAGAGTGTCCGGACAGTTATGGATTTGGGACCGTTCTCGCCTGCTGAGGTAACAGAATTACAGCCAGAAGGGTACAAACTGAATCCGGCTTCAGTTGTCTGGGATTCTTCTGTTAATAGTCCTGACTCTGGAACGACCGAAGGGGAAGAGAGCTATATAATCAGACTGGACAATTCCCTGAGGACAGCTTACGCTAAATATTTTAAGGGCGAAGACAAAAAAGCCCTGGATGAAGCGGTAAGTCTATTAGCAGCCAGAAACTTCAAAGAAGCTGCTGCCAAGCTGAAACCCTTGTCCGGGAAGCAGGGCTTTAATGCCGAACAGAGGGAATACCTGAGTTTTGCTACTGCCGCCGTTGATTTGGGGCAAAAGGATTATCCGGCAGTTATTGATGACCTGAAGGCTGTAGACCCTGACAAGCTGCAATTATCTGAAGACCAGACCGTATTTAAGGGTTTGTATTTTTATTATTTGACCCAAGCCTACAAAGACAGCGGCAAATTTGATGAACTTCAGGATTTGGCCGATAGAGGGCGAAAGGCCGGTCTGAGTTCGTTAATGCAAGAGTGGCTTGGCGTTACCTCAAAACGGATGCAAAATGTGGAAAACATCATGGAAGGGAAATCTCCTGACACGCCTGTCTATGGTTCCGATAATATTGACGGAATAACAGTCTGGGTTATCTTTTTAGTTGTGCTTCTGGCTGCCGGTGCAGGCGGGGCGTGGTATTCCCGAAAAAAGAAGAAGTAGCTGTTACTTACCGGGCAGGGACAACCTGTCCGGTTTTTGCGTTTTGGCCACACGTTTTCGCCGGCTCCTTATTGACAAATATAGGGCACAGAGGTATACTGATTTTAGACTGACCCGTCGGTCGGAAAATTAATGGAGGGGAATATTATGGTCTATAACAGGGTGGTCAGACTTCCGGTCTTACTGCTGATGGCCTTCGCTTTAATTTTAGCTGTCGGATGCGGGAGCAAAGACAATAAGGCCGCAGGTGAGGACAAAGCTGTACCGGTTACGGCAATGGAGGCCACGAAGGACAATATTTCGGCAAAGACGGTGATAACCGGAAAGGTTGCCCCGTCCTCTGAAGTAATAATCGTTCCCAAGATTGGCGGAAGGGTTGCCCAGGTATCGGTGGATATCGGTTCCAAAGTGAAAAAGGGTGACCTGCTGCTGAAAACCGATACTACTGACCTCGAGATACAGCTTACTGCCGCGATAAATGGTCTTACTAATGCAAAGCTGACCCATGACCAAGCCGTACTTAGCCATAACAATGCTAAAGCAAATTATGAACGTATGAAGTCCCTGTTTCAGGAAGGGGCTGTATCCCAGCAGCAGCTGGAACAGGCCGAACTGCAGTATAACCTCGCAAAGGATGCTATGAGCCAGCCGGTAGCGGAAACTGCCATGAATCAGGTTGACGGCATCAGACAGCAGATTGCAGATGCCGCGATAACTTCACCCATAGATGGTGAAGTTGCCACCAGGCAGATTGACCCCGGTGAGATGGCCGGATCGTCTGCACCGGTAATGAGTGTAGTCAATATTGACACGGTATTTGTTGAAGGGACGATAGCAGAAAGCGATATTGCCCTGGTTAAAGAGGGGCAAGAGGTGATTGTCAGGGTAGATGCGACCGGAGGCAGTTTCACGGGAAAGGTAAAGCTGCTGAGCCCTGTGGCCAATCCCCAGACAAAGGGATATTCTGTTAAGATTGAGATAGATAATACAGACCGCAAGCTTAAACCGGGGATGTTTGCTGAAATTGAACTGATAACCAAAAGCAGGGAAGGTGTTGTGGTAATTCCCAAAGAAGCCCTTGTAACCAGGGATTCCGGGAAGGTAATCTATGTGGTAAAGGGCGGCGCCGTGGAACAGCGCCAGGTGGAGACCGGGATTGAGACAGATAAAATGACAGAGATTGTGAATGGGCTGTCAGAGGGTGAAAAATTCGTCACAGAAGGCCAACACTCACTTGCAGACAAGACTAAGGTGACCGTCACAAATGCAAATGATACCGACAGCAGTAAAAATAATGATAATTAAGGGGGAGAGCCAATGTTAAGGCAGATATTGACGAAAAAACTATTTTTAGGGTTCCTGGTTTCTGTCCTCATGCTATCGGCTTTCGGAATCAACTATGCAGTTGGTGTCGATGGACCGGAGGTTAAGACCATCAGCCTGGAGGAAGCTACCGAATTGGCCATGCAGAACAATCCGGATATGGAGATAGAGAGCCTGGCAGTTGAGAAAGCCCAGATTGAGCATGATGGCGCCAAGGCAACAGCAAAAACACATGAAAAGAAAGAAAAAAGGGACAGAGAGCACTATTATCTTACGTATGAAGTTGGGTTGCTAAGGTGGTTCAACCCCAAGGCAAAGGAAGTTGCCCTGGTACTGGCGGAAAAAAGGCAGGATGTAAATGAAAAGAAATTGAAGCTGGATGTGGAAAAGGCCTATTATGATGTCCTCAAGGCTGAGAAAGGCCTGGAGATAGAGCGGGCTGGCCTGAAATACTTCCAGGACCAGCTGAAAATAGCCCAAACGGCCTTTAAAGTGGGCACAAAGGCAAAACTGGATGTCACCACTGCTGAAGCTGCCGTAGCCGGTTACCAGGCCGCTGTAACCCGTGCTGAAAACACCTACCGGACCTCTGTGTTGGATTTGAACCGCATTATCGGACTGGACCTGGATACACCGCTGAAACTAACCTCAAAGTTTGCCGTGGAAAAGGCCGGGGATTCCATAAACCTGCAGGAAACTATTACCCAAGCCTTGGAAGATAATATGGGCATTCTGTCAGCCAGAAAGACCCTGGAGCTTAATCAGGTAAAGTCTGATGTGACTAAAAAGTTTTATAACCAGGGTGTAACTGTTTATGAGACCGCTGAAATTGATAAAAAGAGCGCTGAGGCGAGTGTACGCAAGGAAGAAGTTGATACAACGGCCTCTGTCCGGAAAAGTTACCTGACCCTGTTCAGCCTGGAGAAAATGATTGATTGGCAGACCAAGGAAGTGGAAAAAGCCAGGGAAAATGCGCGGGTCTTCATGCTAAAATATGAAGCCGGACTGGCTACCGCTCTGGATGCCAGAAACGCAGCCATAGATCTGGAGACGGCTGAACAAAACCTGACAAATACTATTTATGATTATAACTTAACCAAGAGCCAGTTTAAATACCAGCTATTCACACCCTAAGCAGAGAATGTCCCCGATAAAGGCAGGCAGGATTTCAGAAAGCAGGTGAAACAATGGACCGCCCGGCTGAAAAAGATAAGCGGATCAAAATTATTAGAGCAGCAGTCAAGGTGTTTTCCCGGAAGGGGTTTCATGAGGCCAGGGTTGAGGAAATAGCCCAACTGGCCGATGTTGGGAAAGGTACGGTATACGAGTATTTTTCCAGTAAAACGGAACTGTTTCAGGAGATGTTTAAAGCCGGGATTCGGTTTTACCTGGACAGCCTGATTGACGATATCAGTCCTGACCTGTCCTCTAAAGAGAAACTGTCCCGAATTGCCCTGCTTCACCTGAGGTTTGTCAGCAATTATAAGGACCTGGCGAAAGTCACCATGACGGAACATACGTACTTTAATGAGGATTTCCGCAAATGGATGTGGGAGTACCGGGCCCGAAAGCTTGAAATGCTGAAACGGATAATTGATGAAGGCATTGACAGAGGGGAATTCCGGAAAATTGATTCCCGGGCAGTTGCCCTGGTTTTTATGGGAGCGCTTGGAGCCATGTTTTCGCCGCTTATATTTTCTGAAGAGCATGAAAATGCCAAAGCTTTAATCGAACCGGCCCTGGATATCATTATGAACGGCCTTATCGCCCCTGAAGGGCAGTAAGGTGAAAGGGGTTTCATATTTCTGACGCTGATTTTAACCTAAATAGGGGTAGATGTATTCCCGGACGGCGGACAGACCCCGCGTTCCGGAAACCATCTGCCCCTATCTTCATCACAGCTTAATGGTTCCGGAGCAGGCAGCGCGCTCAATGACAGAACCTTGCAGTTCCGGTAACAATTCCCGACGCAGGAAAAATGGCATCATCTGTCGAAGAACTAATATGATTTACCAAAAATAAGAAGGCAGCTAAAGGTGAAACCTTACTTAAGGAGAAAACTGATAAAGTGAAACATAACTAAAGGAGAAGACTGATTAAGTGAAACAAAAACAGCAGGTATCACATAAAATCAGTATTGTGATTATGGCGGGGGGCAGGGGGGAACGCTTCTGGCCCCGCAGCAGGGTTGGCAGGCCCAAACAATTTGCTGACCTGACGGGAAAGGGCAGTATGCTGTACCTTACTTATAACAGGGCGCTGAAGCTGGTTCCTCCGGAACGCATTTTTGTCGTTACCGGGGCTGAGTACCGGGAGGTTACCAAAGAATGCCTTCCCGAGCTGCCACAGGAAAATATTATCATCGAACCTGAGGGAAGGAACACCGCACCCTGTATCGGACTGGCTGCAGTTACCCTGGAGCAGCGGCAGCCCGGAGCCATAATGGCAGTCCTTCCTGCTGACCATCTGATAACAGGTGAAAATGAATTTGTCGGAGCCCTGGAGGTAGCTGCCGGGCTGGCAGAAGAGACTGGTGGGCTGGTTACCGTCGGAATCAGGCCCGACAGGCCGGAGACCGGTTATGGATATTTACGGGTAGGGAAACCAAGTTCAACAGCAGATGGAAAGACTGTTTATCGGGTTGACAGTTTTGTTGAAAAACCCGATCCGGTCAGGGCGCAGTTGTATCTCCAGGATGGCGGGTATCTCTGGAATGCGGGCATTTTTGTGTGGCAGGCCTCTGCTGTCCTTGACGAATTTAGTAACCACCTTCCCGGGATATATGCAGGGCTGCAGCAAATATGCAGTTATCTCGGTACAGAGAAATACGAGGAAGTGCTGCAGAGGATTTACCCCTGTTTAGATAAGATTTCCATAGACTACGGCATTATGGAAAAGGCAGACCGGGTTTACACCGTACCAGGTGAATTTCATTGGGATGATGTGGGTACCTGGATGTCTCTGGAACGCGTTTTCGGGACTGACAATAATGGCAACATGTTCCGTGGGAAAGTGGTCTCCCTGAACACAGAAAACAGTATTATTGACTCCAGCGGGCGCATGGTTGCCCTAATTGGCGTCAAAGACTTGGTCATTGTGGAAACTGATGATGTAACTTTTGTCTGTCATAAAAATGAAACTGACCGGGTCAGGGAACTTTTAGAAGAACTTCGTCGTCTAAATATGGAGGAGTACCTGTAGGGGGAGAATTAATGTTTCTGAGACCTTTTGCCAAATCTGTTGTTACAGCAGCAGTAATTTTTAGTTTGATTTTATATAGTGTTGTTCCTGCGCTTGCAGTTTCTTTCAGCGATATTTCCGGCTACTGGGCCAGGGATTCTGTTTTGCGCCTGGCTGCCCTGGATATTGTCAACGGCTATGAGGGAAGGTTTAACCCCCAGGCTGGAGTTACCAGGGCTGAGTTTGCGGCCATGATTGTCAGGGCTCTGGGACTTGCCGGTGAGGCCGGGACTGCCCGCGGCATGTCTAGCGGGTACACTGATGTTGGTACAGGTTACTGGGCATCAGGCAGCATTTTAGTGGCCAGGGAAAAGGGTTTGATTCAGGGCTATTCTGACGGTACCTTCAAGCCTGAGGCCAAAATCCGCCGGGTGGAAATTACTGCTATCCTGGTAAGGGCTCTTGACCTGGCGGCAGGGAACGGTCTGAAGGAACCCGGGGAGGTCTTTACCGACAGTGATCAAATTCCCCAATGGGCTTATGATGCAGTGAAGATTGCCTACGGCTATGGTCTGATCAACGGATATCCTGATGGGAGTTTTGGTCCGGACCGTAATGCCACCAGGGGAGAAACCGCAGCGCTAATTGAAAAGGTACTCAGGGAGATGGGCGCGGAATTTACTTTTTATGGCAGTATCCAGTCGGTTGACAAATCCTCCCGCCTGATGACCCTTGATATTCACGGGCAGTCAGAAGCGTTTCATTTCAGGCCTGATACTGAGATCAGGATTGACGGAGTGGATGGAGATATTGCCGGACTGAAAACCGGAGATTATGTGGCGGTAATTCTGGACCGGGAAGGATATATCAGATTTATACAGGAAGAAAACGAAGAGACTTCAGTGATAATCATGACCGCAGCGGGTGAGACAGATACGCTGAGCGCTGTAATTGCTGAACAGGGAGGACGGGTGAGCTTTGTTGACGGCCGGGTTGATCTGCTGTTAGCTGATGTCAGCGCTCCGTTACTAAGGGCTCTGCGCCAGGATAGACTGGTTGAGGATATTACTGCTGACCGGAGGGTCAGAGTTGAGAACCTGGCTGTAGAAGAAGAATCAGGGCTTCCGGCAGACGGCATGGCAGTTGCTGGTGCCAACCCGGGTCAGAGTCTGAATGTTACCAAAAAAGCTATCAGCGCCCCTGAATTTGTTAATTTTACCGGCTCTGACGGGAAGAATCAGGTTATTGCCATAATTGATACAGGCATTGATGCCGGACACCCCGACCTCCAGCTTACCTCGAATAATAAAAGAAAAATTACCGATTGGAAGGATTTTACCGGAGAAGGGGATATTGATACCAGTTCTGTGGCTATCCGGGATGGCAAAAACCTGAACCTGGCTAATGCCCCCTATTTTATCGGTGATATTACTTCCCGGAGCGGGAAGATCCGGTATGGATACGTCAGGGAAGTTGACTTCATGAATGTGAATGAACAAGGTCTCGATATGAACTTTAATGGCAGCAGCAGTGACGTTTTTGCTGTTATTGCTGTCGATACCCTGAAGGCAGGTGTTTATGACAGCGTTTTTGTGGATACTGATAATGATTATGACTTAACCGACGAGAAACAGCTCCGGGTTTTTTCCCTGAAGCCGGAATTTGGCAGCTTTAACGGGGCAGGCGGGAAGGACAGGTTTAATTTTGTGATCACTGAAATTGACCCCGGGGGCGCTGCCATTAATATTGGTTTTGACGGAAGTGACCATGGTACACATGTGGCCGGAATAGCTGCCGCCAACGGCAGGATTAAGGGTGTGGCTCCCGGCGCTCAGCTAATGTCCCTTAAAGTGCTTGATGCCGGCGGCTACGGTGACCTGGGTACCATAGTTGAGGCCATGTCATATGCAGCTTCCCGAGGAGCCGGGATTATTAACCTGAGTATGGGTTTTCCCTCAACTGACGAGGATGGCGGTACTGTGCCGGTACATCTGCTGAACAGCCTGACGGAGAAATTTGGGGTTGTTTTTGTCATCGCAGCGGGGAACGAAGGTCCCGGGTTGACAACGGTTGCCACACCCGGTGACGCGGAAGCTGTCCTGAGTGTGGGAGCCTTCAGCAGCCCGGAAATGTGGCAAACAGATTATGGCTGGGACGTACCTAACGAAAACCTGTGGTTTTTCAGCGCTGCCGGACCCCGCCGGGATGGGGTTATGGCGCCGTCAATTGTGGCCCCGGGCAGCGCCGTGTCGACAGTATCACTCCGGGGCGGAGTACAGTATTCCCTGAGTGAAGGCACAAGTATGGCTGCTCCTCACGTATCAGGGGCAATTGCCTTATTAATGGAGGAAGCCCGAAAGAAAAAGCTGAACATTTCACCACACCTGGTAAAACGGGCGGTGGAATCAGGTGCCAGGGTAATTCCTAAATATACCGTTGCTGAACAGGGGTATGGGGTACTGAATTTAACCAGGGCCTGGGCTGAACTCCTGTCTCTGAAGGACACTCCCCTGATATCGGCAACAACTGCCGGTGACGGCGGGGGCACCAATGGAGGAATATTTTTCAGGGAACACCTTCCGGGGATGACCACTCTATACCTGGAAAACAAATCAGAGAGGTCTGTTGTCCTGGACCTTGAAGGGGGGTCATGGGTCAGTCCTGGCCAGGAAAGAGTTAACCTGCCTGCCGGACAGAAACGTGCTGTTGAAGTATTTATTGATGTCCCCCGGGAGAAGGGTATATACTCATCATTTATTTCGGGTGATAATCCGGATACCTATGATAAGGAGTTGGAAGTTCTTACAACAGTAATCAATCCATATCAACTAACCCGGGAAAATTCTTATGGTTTCAAAGACTCCGGGGTTCAAAACGCCGCTCAGTTTAAGAGATATTTCTTCAAGGTACCTCCAGGGGCGGAAGCGGTTACTGCTAAGCTTACCGTGGACGAGAACAGGGGCCGGTCGATGGTGTATCTTTATAATCCATCAGGGCGATTAGTCAGTGAGTCCGGTTATGCCGGCAATAACCCCGCAGGTTATGTGGCGGAGGCAGCGGCAGTGGGCGGGTTCCCTTCTGCAGGTGTATGGGAGGCGGTTGTATATACCTCGGCTGCCCTCAGCGCCTATGACCTGAAACAATCAAATTATGACCTGGAGGTATCCCTTAAAGGTCAGGATATCGGAAAATATAAACACGAAGGTCGTAACCTGATTGTTGGGGTTGCTCCAAAATTGATAACTCCCGGCAGGAAAAACTTAGTTACCGTTCAGGTAAGGGACAGAACTACCAAAATACCCTTTGAAGGATTTATAGAAATTAACGGTATGCTCTACTTTACCAGGGGGGGCAGAGCAACAATTCCGGCGGAGGCTGATGGCGCCGGTGTTGCCCTGAGGATAAGGACTGTCCCTGACGCGCCGGATATTGAGCCGTGGGAGCTTGATTTTACCCTGCCGGTCGACAATGGACCATAAGTTTATTTCTCTGTCTGCCGGAGAGCTATTTCCAGTAAGTTGGTGTTGATTGTGATAGTAAATTACGGTAAAATTATTTGAGGGACCAATTCAGTGAGTATTTCGAGTGATTTGAGGTGATTGCGGGATGATGCCAGCCAAACGCAGAAAGGCTTCTCCTTTAAAGATTCTGGCTTTATTGCTGGTTTTTGCGATTTCATTCTTTGGGGGGAAATTTATAGCAACCCTGGCTGGGGATTCAGGTCTGGGAGAGAGTGACGGCTTAGAGACCGTTACCCAGGATGAAGCGGAGTTTCCGGTTAACAGGTTAAATGTACTCCTTTTGGGAGTTGATGCCCGTCCCGGTGAAGCAGATGCCAGGACTGATTCGATGATCCTGGTCAGCATTGACCGGGATACCAAGAAAATTGCCATGGTTTCTATTCCCAGGGACACAATGGTGGAAATACCCGGGCATGGCACAGACAAAATTAATTCTGCCAATGCCTTTGGCGGAGCTGATCTGGCAACAGAGACCGTTGAAGGTCTGCTTGACATCAAGATACCCTATTATGTAAAGACAAATTTTGAAGGTTTTAAGGACATAGTTGATACCCTTGGCGGGGTAGACCTGGAAGTGGAAAAGAGGATGTACTATCCTCAGGAGGATATCGATTTAAGGCCCGGACAGCAGAGGTTGATGGGTGATGACGCCCTGGGTTATGTGAGATACCGGCATGATGCCCTGGGTGACATTACCCGGGCAGAACGCCAGCAAAAGTTTTTAGCTTCCCTGACCAGGGAAATGCTCAGGGCCAAGACTATTATTAAGCTGCCAAAGCTGGTGCCGCAGCTTATGGATGCTGTGGAAACCAACTTGGGTATCAAGGATGCCATTTTCCTGGCAAAAGCAGGGGCAAGTCTGGATTCAGACAGTATAGTCACGGCAACACTGCCCGGAACTTTCCTGAATTATAAGGGAGTCAGTTACTGGAAGGCTGATGATGAAAAGGCCAAAATCGTATTAAATGATCTGTTCCGCGGAGTGAAACTGGCTACTATTACGGGACCTGATATTACCGTGCCGCGGGAAAATAAGAAACCTGAGGAATCACCACAGCAAACGGAAGACCCGGCGAATGGAGATTCTGCAACAGGGGAACCCGGTACCGGGGAATTGGGAAATCCAGAGGAAACCGGTGACAATCCGGTACAGGGGTCTGGTAATAACGGAGCAGGTACTGGCGGCCAGCCGGGCCAGACTGACCCGAACCTGCCGCCTCAGGGGCTTCCTGAACCTGTTAACCCGGTGGGAAACAGCACAACCCAGCCGGTAGACCCGGCTGCTCCGACAATTCCTGTCAGTCCGCAGCAGGATTCTTCGGTGGATGAACAGGACCAGCCGGTTAGCAGTGAAACTACAACAAACAGCGCCACAACCCCGGTTGTTAATGGGTAATAATGAGATGCGCAGGACAGAGCAGGTTTTGGTCCTCGGAGTCGGTATTGATAACGTAAATTTGGCTGAGGCTCTGAGGAAAATTGAGGAATACGTTAAAAACGGGGAACCCGGGTTGGTAGTGACCGCTAATCCGGAGATTGTCATGCTGGCAAGAATGGATCCGGATTTTAAGGCTTGTCTTGATGATGCCCTGCTGGTGACTGCTGATGGGATAGGGATAGTTATTGCTGCCAGGCTGCTGGGCAAGCCCCTAAAACAGCGGGTTACCGGGATTGATCTAACAACTGCCTTATTTAAACAGGCCGTCGCTAAGAAGTACAGACTCTATTTTGTGGGGGCAAAGCCCGGAGTTGCGGAAAAGGCAGCGGAAAACATTAGAAATTCTTACCCTGGTATTGAGATTGTCGGGACGCAGCATGGCTATTTTACTGATGATAACGAAATCATTAAGGATATTAAAAACAAGAAGCCGGATATTCTGCTGGCAGCCCTTGGCATGGGCAAACAGGAGAAGTGGATTGCTGAAAGGGTGGAGCCTGCCGGGATCCCGGTAAGCATAGGGGTTGGCGGTAGTTTTGACGTTTTTGCCGGGGCAGCTAAAAGGGCACCCCAGTGGGTGCAGGATGCCGGTGTTGAGTGGCTGTACCGGCTGGTCAGGCAGCCATCCCGCTTCCGGAGGATGCTCCAGCTCCCCAGATTCCTGGTTGCTGTGCTGTTATCAAGGTTTTTTCCCGGTAAATAATCGAGTTTCTTTTCTGGTAATAGCTGGGGATTATTTTCTGGTAAGTAGTTGAAGATTCGCAGAAACCACCATGGTATTGCAGCAGGGTTTCATAATGTTTTTCCTTTGCAGTGCCGCCGTTATGAGTCTTGCTGCAAGGCGGCCGGACGATTATGCATGCAGTCCCCGAGTATAATTGAGGAAGGGGTAGATGTGTTCCGGAGGGATGTGTCTGACGTCAGCCGGCCCACGAGCTGTGCGAGTGGCTAGCCGGCTGAGTTGTAGCCATCCCGGAGGAATATATCTACCCCTTCCTTACTGTGCATTTCGGGGGATGCATCATTCTAACGGCCTTGCAGCTTAGACGCATAGGCGGCAGCACAAAGGAAATCTTGTATAACACCCCGCTGCAATATAATGGCCATTTCTGTGTCTCCGGCCACTAATTACCAGAAAAGAAACAACCTCCAAAAGCAGGACATTTCTAGGGTGCGTAGAATTTAATACCCTTAGAATTTAATAATAGTAATCGAAGTAATTAATATTTGGAGGAAGTACATATGAAAAAAGCGGCAGCAGTTGCATTAATGGTTGCAGTACTGGTTTCTCTCTTTTATGTACCTGTAACGGCTAACAGGACAGATCACCTTACAGGGAATTTTTATGACCTCACAGATAAAAACGGTGCCAGACACTGGGCATATGAAGAAATGACTGAGCTTATCGCCATGGGGATACTCCAGGGGTATGCAGAAAAGGTTTATGACCGGAATACGGGAAGGTACATAGAGGTCCAGAAAGCTAAACCTTACCAGGACATTACCAGGGCGGAGTTTGCCAAAATACTCTATGAAGCCCTGAATCTTGAGCCGGTTGACACCAGGGCCCAGTTTAATGACCAGATTCCCTCCTGGGCGGAAAACGCAGTAAACACCCTATATGCAAATGGGATAGTGATGGGGAATCCGGACGGTACCTTCCGCGCAGGGAAACAGATTTCCAGGGCGGAAATCGCAGCCATGCTTGTCAGGGCTGTAACCGATGAGTCGGCTGTCAATGAGAGTGAAGCTGAAGCTGATATTGAAGAGCCGGCAGTCGATGACAGTGAAGAGCCGGCAGCAAATGACAGTGAAGAGCAGAGTGCAGAAGATAGTGAGCAGCCAGCCAATGTAGATGACAGCGCGACTGATGACAGCGCAGCTGTGGATGACAGCGCTGCTGTAGAAGATGCCGCCCCTGCAGAAGAAGAAAGTATTTTCCCTGATGTAACGACCGGGTACTGGGCTTATCCGAGCATCCAAAAGGCTTCGGAGATGGGTTTGATTACAGGTTTTCCCGATGGCAGGTTTGCCCCCGGGCAGGGCGCCAAACGTGCTGAGGTTATGGCAATGCTGTACAGGCATCTTATGAATGATAAGTCCGCCGTACCGGATAATAAGACGCTTCTTTCACAGGCCGATGAGGTAAGCAGTGGTATCGAGTCATTGGTGAATGACGGTAGTTCTGCAGGTGTGGAAAGTTTGCTGCCATATTTGACAGGGGAGATGGCTGCATACATGGCGGATCCGGAAACCCTGAAGATGATAGATGCCATGAAACAGGGAGAGTTTCTCGGCTATCATATAGCCTCACGGGGCCGGGTAGTTAATAAGAGTTCATACTGGGCTGAAGTTGTCTATGACAGTCTGGCCACATTCCAGAAGGACGATATCTCTGTAGAGGCCGATATGCCGATACATTACTACTTGATGAAGACAGGGGATAAATGGCAGGTATATAAGGAGTCCTATGAGTCTGAAGGCAATTAGGCTATAATTATTAGTATGGTATTTTCGGAAACTAACCGCCTCTAAACCCGAACCGGGTTTGGGGCGGTTGTTTTTATGTTTATGAGGCGTATTATGCCAGATTATTCCTGCAATATTTCCTTAGGTAACAAACTATTTATTATAAAGACTTGAGTTCTAGAGGAATAAGCTTAATTAATGTCGAATAATGACCTGGAATTGAAAATTTTTGGTACTTTTTTGGTACTAATGTAGAAACAAAACCGTATATTACAAAGAGATGTTTCTGACTTGTTTCCCTGACTCTTCTACCCAATGTTGGAAATATATGTTTACAATGTCGCTGCGTTGAGTTATACTAAAATAGTGATGTAATTTTCTGAAAAGTCAGTGGGAGAGATTCAAGTTGGTTGATCAAAGAATACTTAATTCTGATATTTTAGTGATTTCCGACCAAAAGGATGAACAACAGTTTCTGGATTATATAGATGGTGGCATTGATAACAGAGGGAAACAGAAACTAATAGAATTGTTTAGACTGATGCCGAAGCCAATAACAGTTGTCGTTGAAAATTATTATGTTGACAAGGTGTTTCGGGATTCTTATTATAATTATTTTTCCAGTAAACATTTTGATACGTTTAGAAACTGTAAGAGGATTTCTTTTTTTGAGGGAGACAACATAGATTTCGAAGATTTTATTTTAGTCGAAGGCCATTCTAAGTTGCAGCAAAACTTTATTGGATATACAGTAATTAAACCAATATCACCGGGTAGTATTGGTAGAACTATGGTTGATCCCAAAAGACTAGCAATACCTAAATGCTTTGTAAGAACAACGACTTTTTCGGCAGTTATTTTAGGGGCGAAATTATATTTGGATTCTTTTCCTTTTTCATCTCAAGATACTGAGACAATGACCTGTGCTGAAACAACAGTTTGGAGTATCCTGGAGTATTTTGGTACAAGATATCCAGATTACAAAATAATTTACCCTAGTAACATAATAGAAGTATTAGGTAAACAGTCTTATGAACGAATCTTGCCATCCAAAGGCTTAAGTTACTCCCAAATCTCAGCCTTAATAAAGGACTTTGGTTTTTCGCCGAGGATATACGTTGATAATGCTTTTCCAGTAAACGATTTCAAAAGAATATTTCATTATTACATTGAGTCGGGTTTACCTATTGCGGTAGTAATAAAAGGTTTTGAAAATGGCAGAGAGATTCGTCATGCAGTTGTTTGTATAGGACATTCGAATCAAACAAAAAACGTCTCAAGTATTAAAATAAATGATTTAGATATAATAAATTCGGCTGATTTATATGACGATTACGTAATAATGGATGACAATCAGATTCCATTTAAAGTCCAAAACTACTCCAATTTATCTGTATTTAATAACACCAACGTTGAAGGTATTATAGTTCCCTTATACAAAAGGATTTTTTTAGAGGCAGGGGATGCTTCTACTATTATATATAATACATTACTTAACTCTGGATACGGTATAAAGAAATCTTTGCAATCCTACGATAATGGAGGTGAAAACTATTCCGAGAATAATCCGTTAGTTGTTAGGATATTTCTTACTTCTTCCAGATCCTATAAAAATTTCCGGGCGATTAATTGTAGTGAACAGGAATTGGCAAAGGTTTATTCGCACTTACCGCTACCTAAATTTATTTGGGTTGCTGAAATTTCCTTAAATAGCCTATTTAAGCAGGGGCAGATTTTTGGAGAAATTATCATTGATGCAACTGCTTCCAGATATTCACATGCTAATAGTCTGGTAGCGATTCACTATCCGGGATATCTTGGATATAGATTGCCTGACGAGCCGCTAAATAAAATTTTTGATATGATGGCATTCTACTCTAAGGAGTTTTCAAATACTTATCCCATGTATAATATGAATTTGATAATAGGAGGTCAATAATATGATCAAAAAGACGCCTAAGTTTAAAGATATAAAATTTGAAAAAAGTGAAACTTATAGCTTTACGTCCCAAGAAAGAGACAGACATGTGGAAGAAATTCTTGAAGAAACAAAAAAGGGCATTCAATTAAACGAAATGCGTGAGATTAAAAGTCGCGATTTTGCTTCTAAGGTAATTATTAATAATGTCTAGTAGACATTATTAAATAAAATTGGTGTAGCAAAGAGCAGTTAGTTGACTGCTCTTCTTTATTTGCGGTTGACAGCCGGGCCCTGACTGTTGCCACTTGTTAAACCTATTTCTAACTGATAAAATATAGTAATAGGGGAGATGAGACCCTGAGAAAGGATGAAGACCTTGAAAGTGCTGGTCACAGGCGGGGCCGGTTTTATTGGTTCCCATACGGTGGATAAATTGATTAGCGATGGGGCAGATGTTGTGGTGCTTGATAATCTGTCAACCGGAGCAAAAGAAAATCTTCATCCCCGGGCTGAGCTTGTTACCATGGATATTGCCTCAGAAAAGGTCTCTGAGGTTTTTCAGCGCCACAGGCCTGAATATGTCATTCACCTGGCTGCACAGGTAAGTGTCCCCGGGTCTCTCGACAATCCGGTGAAAGATTGTCTGATAAATGCGGCCGGTTCAGTAAATATCCTGGAAAACTGCAGGACCTACGGGGTGAAGAAGGTGGTATATGCATCATCTGCAGCTGTGTACGGGAATCCGCCGGGCATTACCGTTTCCGAAACAGATCCCCTGATACCTATGTCCTTTTATGGAATTTCCAAACTGACTCCTGAATATTATCTGAGGGTATTTGGCAGGCTATATGGACTTAAATATACAGTGCTTCGTTATGCCAATGTGTTTGGACCCAGGCAGGGGGCCTCAGGTGAGGGCGGCGTTGTCTCCATATTTGCAGGCGGGCTGTTTAGTGGTGAAAAACTTTGTATTCACGGTGACGGGGAGCAGACCAGGGATTTTATTTATGTGGGTGATATTGCCCAGGCTAATGTTAAGGCCCTGAGCAGGGGAGACGGGTTAACCCTAAATGTGGGTACCGGACTGCGGGTCTCGGTTAATAAGCTGTACGACACGATGTCAGGAATAGCCGGGGTTGCTTCCGCTCCTGTCTATAGCGCTGAGCGTGAAGGCGACATCAGGCATATGTGCATGGATATTAAGAATACGGTTGCGGCCCTGGAATGGCAGCCGCAGTTTTCACTTGAAGAGGGTCTGCGAAGGACACTGGCTTTTTGGAGACCGGACAGCATGGGCAGGGGGTAGGCAGATGGGGCGGACTAAGGTACTGCATATAATCGGTGGTGGTGAGTTCGGAGGTGCGGAACAGCACCTGCTCACCCTGATGAGGCACGTAAATCCTGCAGAATTTGAGCTGCATGCCGCCTGCTTTTTTTCGGGGCCTCTGGCGCCACTGGTTGTAAATGAGGGTTTTCCGGCTCATGTTTTTCCGATGCAGAGCAAATTTGATCTGTCGCCTATCAATGAGATAGCCTCTCTAATTAGAAGGGAGGGCTTTTCTATTGTACATACCCACGGGGTCCGCGCTAATCTGATTGGGCGCCTGGCAGCCAGACGTGCCGGGGTCAGCCGGGTGGTGACAACTGTCCACAGTGTCCTGCACTTTGATTACCCAAGGCGTTTGGACAGGTTTGTGAACACGTTGTGTGAAAACCTTACCAGGCGGTTTACATCCAGGTTTATTGCGGTTAGTGAAATGCTCCGGGAACAACTGGTAAGGGAAGGTATTCCGGGGGACAGGATTACAACTGTGTATAATGGGCTGGAACTCGGCCAATACAATCCTCTGTTGTCAGGCCAAACAGTAAGGGAAGAACTGGGCTTGAGTCCGGACCAGACAGTTGCGGGTATTATTGCCAGGCTGCACCCGGTAAAAGGGCATGACAGCCTCCTGGAAGCCATGGCGAGGGTGGCCCCGGATTTTCCGGATCTGGCGCTGTTAGTTGTGGGTTCCGGGTTAGAGCGCCAGAGGCTTGAACAGGCAGCCGAAGGGCTGGGAATTAAGGATAAAGTGATATTTACCGGGTTTCGCTCAGATGTTCCTGAAGTTATTGCGGCCCTGGATTTTCTGGTATTGTCGTCTCAATCTGAAGGCTTGGGACTTATTGTCATGGAGGCTATGGCAATGCAGAAACCGGTCTTGGCAACCCGGGTCGGGGGCATTCCTGAGGTGGTCACCTCAGGGCAGGACGGGCTCTTGGTTCCTCCCGGAGACTCCGAGGCCCTGGCCCAGGGCATCAAGACCCTGGTCGGGAACAGAGAACTGGCATCACAGTTAGCTGCCGCAGCCAGGCTTACCATTGAGGCGAAATTTACGGCTGAAAAAATGGGCGCAGATACAGCAGCCCTTTACCAGAAAATGACTGAGACTGGAAGCGGGCTGAATATATGATTACAGGGAAGTCGATAGCAAAGGGAGCTTTGGTAGTGATGGCAGCAACACTGTTGAGCCGTCTGTTCGGGTTCTTCAGGGAGATGGTTATTGCTAATCACTTCGGTCTTACCTGGGAGACTGATGCTTATCTGGTAGCTTTTGCTGTTCCCAGTGGCATAGCCATGGCAATTTCTGCCGGGACCAGTGCGGGATTTATTCCGGTTTTGAACAGTTATCTGGTCCAGGATAAAAGAGATGATGCCAACAAAATTGCCAGTACTCTGATAAATGTGCTAGCTGTAATTCTGTTGTTGTTGGTTGCAGCAGCGATGGCATATGCCCCTCTGTTGGTGAAATTGCTGGCCCCCGGTTTTGAGGGTGAAAGTATCCCTCTGACGGCAGAAATGATTAGGATCATGTTTCCGGCGCTAATTTTTGTCAGCCTGATGGGTGTTGCCTCAGGGTTTCTTAATTCCCACCAGCATTTTCTTTTTCCGGCGCTGGGACCAATGATAACAAGTGTGGTAATTATAGCTTCGGCTGTTATTTTAGGCCCGGTTATGGGTATCAGGGGACTGGCCGTGGGAACCATGGCCGGGTTTGCCTGCCAGTTTCTGCTGCAGGTTCCGGTAATGTATAAGAAGGGTTTTCGTTACCGGCTGGAATTTGCTCTTGACCATCCCGGAGTAGTCAGAGTCTTTAAACTGATGCTTCCGGTTCTGGCAGCCTCAATGGCTCCTTCGTTAATATTGATGGTTGAGCGCGGTCTGGCTTCAGGACTTGATACAGGCAGTATTTCTGCTTTGAACTATGCCTTCAGGCTGATGCAGCTGCCCCTGGGATTGTTTCTGATGGCGGTTAGTGTGCCGCTTTTTCCTGCTTTGTCAGCCTTTGCAGCCCAAAACAGGCTGGACAGGCTCAGGGAAACACTGGTCAAGGGTGTGAAAGTCCTATCCCTGATTATGCTGCCAGCCTGTGCCGGCTTGATAGCGTTAAGTGTTCCAATAGTAAGGCTGCTTTTTGAACGGGGGGCCTTTGATGCCGGTGACACAGTGCCGACTGCATATGCACTGTCACTGTATGCTCTTGCTCTGCTGCCTTTTTCAGTCAGGGATATCTTCCGGAGGGGTTTTTATTCACTGCAGAATACGCTTATCCCTGTTATCATTACTGTAGTTGCATTTATCTTGAATGTGGCGTTGGATTTTCTACTGGTCAGATTCATGGGTCTTGGAGGCCTGGCCTTGGGTGCGGTCCTTACTGCCCTGGCTGAGGCAGCAGCTCTCTACATCCTCCTGTCAGGCAAGCTAGGAGAACTGCAGGGCAAAAGCCTTGCTGTCCTGCTGGTTAAACTGGCAGCAGCATCAGCTGTCATGGGTGTTTTAACGTATTTTTGCAGTGGTATTATAGGTTTAAGGGTTGACATAACTACAGGAGTGGGGAGAATGATTCAGGTAGGGAGTTCGGTAGTTTGCGGGCTTTTGGTCTATATTGCTGCATTGGTGATCCTGAAAGTACCGGAAATAAGGGAAGCTATGGATATACTCAGAGGAATGTATAAAAAGGTCAGGGGGCAGGCATGACCTGATCATTACCATTAGAGGATATTATTTTTAAATGTAGAATTAATAATATAAATCTATTTATCAATTTAAATTGTCTGGAGGTTGCGTCTGTGCTTGATATCAAAGAAATTCAGGAAATTTTGCCCCACCGTTATCCGTTTTTGCTTGTGGACAGAATACTGGAAACGAACGACAATAAAATTGTGGGGCTTAAAAATGTCAGCGCCAACGAATCTTTTTTTCAGGGGCACTTTCCCGGTTATCCGGTCATGCCCGGAGTGCTAATTATTGAGGCCATGGCCCAGGTGGGAGCGGTATGGATACTGAGCAAACCGGAGTATAAAGGGAAGGTGGCGTTCTTTGCGGGTATTGATAATGCCAGGTTCCGCCGCCAGGTCATTCCGGGGGACAGGCTTATTATTGAGGTAGAGGTTATTAAGCTGCGGGGGAAAATCGGAAAAGCAAAAGCAAGGGCTGTGGTTGAAGATGAGTTGGCAGCAGAGGCGGAGTTTATGTTCGCCATAGGCCAGTAATTTAGTATGCCGGAAGACAAAATTTTGTTTTTTTTGGTGACATCTGCAATGACTTATGATAAAATTTTTAATTAGGGGACAAGGATTTATGATTTTTTACAGAATTCCCGCATAAAAATAGACGGGACATCACCTTGTCTGTTTGCTTTGTGGTTTTGGACAAATAGAGAGATAAACAAACTGTACCGGAGAGGAGACTCATAATGGCGGGGCTGTATCAAGGCTTTATAATTGCGTTTCTGATTTCCCTGGCGGTTACCCCTGTTATCCGGAAACTGGCATTTCGGCTTGGCGCAGTAGACCGGCCTGATGCCAGGAAGGTTCACTCGAGGTTGATGCCGCGTATGGGAGGGCTGGCAGTATATCTTGCTTTTACTGTTACGGTACTTATCATGGGAGATCTAACCGATTCCATGAAGGGGCTGCTTATCGGCGGAACTCTGATAATGCTGCTGGGATTGGTTGATGATATCAAGGATATTTCGCCAAGGGTTAAGCTTTTGGGACAGATTATTGCAGCAGCTGTGCTGGTGGCTTTCGGGATTCAGGTTGACTTCATCACAAATCCATGGGGCGGCACTTTTAGCCTGACACATTTCGGGATTAATTTCGGCATTCCGTTAACCATATTGTGGATTGTGGGGATAACCAATGCCGTCAATCTGATAGATGGCCTCGATGGCCTGGCCGGCGGCCTGGCTTCAATTGCAGCCCTGACCCTGGCGGTTGTGGGATGGGTCAATGGCCAGATGTGGATAGTACTTCCTGCGGTTATTTTAAGCGCCGCTGTGATAGGTTTCCTCAAGTATAATTTTTACCCGGCAAAAATATTCCTTGGGGATTCAGGGAGCCTTTTCTTAGGTTTTATGCTGGCAGGCATGTCTGTAATTGGCCTGACCAAACAGGCTGCCATGTTTTCAGTATTTGTCCCTGTTTTAATTTTTGGGATTCCCATATTTGACACACTGTTCGCTATTCTCAGGAGATATATCAACAACCAGCCGATATTTTCAGCAGATAAGGAACATTTACACCACAGGCTGCTGGCAATCGGGCTTTCCCACAGGCAGACAGTACTGGCAATTTACCTGGTCAGCTGCTTGCTGGGTGGCAGTGCGGTAATGATGACCTTCATGACCAGTGAACAGGCTTTTGCGGCATTTATCGGAATTACCCTGCTGGTGCTGATCGGCGCCAACCGGGTGGGTGTCCTCAGAACAAGGGCGGGACGCCGGGCACAGCGTCAATATATTGAAACTGAGAATAAATCAAATTACGGAGCATAATGTTAAGAGCATAAAATGTTACACAGTATGATAGAAAGCGGGCTGATGCCTGCTTTTTTTGTACTACAGGAAATTACCGTTTTGCAGGGTTGTGGATAATTTCCTTAATAATGGGGGTTATAGGGGGTATGCCCCCTATTCTCCGGGGGTAACAGGAGCGAAGCGACGTCATAGGGGGCTGGCCCCCTTTGAACAAGAAAATTGACATCGAAGATAAATTTGACGAAGTCAATTTTCTTGTTGAATGGCGGAATGGATGGACTTTCAGGCATAATCAGCTTCACAGATACGAATAATGATTGTTGAGTATAGCAATTATCAAATAAGCAATATAAAATGGGTAAATATAAACAGGAAGAAACTTTTGGTTCCCCAAAAGGAAATATTTGTACATATACAGAAATAGAATATAAAGGTCTGTTTTTTGGAATTCCGAAATAAGGGGGACAGGTAATGTCAAAAATCAAATTTGGAACAGATGGTTGGAGAGAGATTATCGCCAGGGAATTTACCTTTGAGAATGTCAAGTTTGTATCCCAGGCCATTGCGGATTATGTGTCCGGCCATGGGATGTCCGGGCGCGGTGTGGTTATCGGTTATGATAACAGGTTCCTTTCAGAACACTTTGCCAGGGCAGTTGCCGAGGTGTTATGTGGAAATGGGGTCAAAGTCTGGATGACCGGGAGGGCTACACCTACTCCGGTGACTGCTTTTGCGGTGAAACACCTTCAGGCTGCCGGGGCGGTTATGCTTACTGCCAGCCATAACCCGCCGGAATATAATGGGATTAAATTTATTCCGGAGTATGCGGGGCCTGCGCTGCCATATATCACAGACGAGATTGAACGACATCTCGAAATGGTTACCGGGAAAGGGAGATTTACCGAAATACCTTATGATAAAGCGGTTCAGCAGGGACTGGCTGTCGATATAGATCCATTTGATGACTACATTGCACACCTGAAGACGGTAGTTGACCTGGAAGCTATTCGCCGGGCAGGTCTTAAGGTCATTGTTGACCCTATGTATGGGGCGGGGATCGGATACCTGTCCCGGGTTCTCGAAGAGGCCGGCTGTCGGGTGGAGGTTATTCACGGCTACCGGGACCCGCTTTTTGGGGGCTCTATGCCAGAGCCCTCTGCCAGCGTTCTGACTGAACTCCGGGACCGGGTGGTTTCTTCCGGGGCTGATTTGGGGCTGGCAATGGACGGGGATGCCGACCGTTTTGGCATTATTGACAGTGATGGAACATACATAATTGCTAACAAGGTTCTCTACCTCCTATATTACCACTTGATTAATTTCCGCGGGCTTAAGGGACCGGTTGCCCGATCTGTGGCCACTACCCATATGTTAGATAAAATAGCCGCTCACTACGGGCTTGAAGTTGACGAGACTCCGGTTGGTTTTAAATATATCGGTGAATCTATGATGAAGAGAGGCAGTATTTTAGGTGGCGAAGAAAGCGGCGGCATGAGTATGACCGGACACATTCCGGAAAAAGACGGGATTCTGGCTGCTGCCCTGATTGCTGAGCTGGTAGCGGTGGAAAAGCTGCCGGTGCGGGAGATATTGCAGAAGCTGGAAAAGGAGTTTGGAATCCTCATTAGCCAGAGACTGGATATCAGGACAACTGCGGAAAATAAGGAAAAAGTACTCACAACCTTACAGGGACTAGCTCCCAGGGAAATTGCCGGGAAAGCAGTAACCCGGACTGTGGCCGTTGATGGGAAGAAGTTTATCCTGGAGGACGGCAGCTGGGTTCTGATAAGAGCTTCAGGAACAGAGCCTCTGTTCAGAATTTATGTGGAAACAGAGAATGAGGCAAAGGTGAAGCTAATACAGACTGCTACCAGAGAAATGCTGGGGTTGTAAGCAGAGAGGGGCTGTAACGGCTCCTCTTTTTTAGTTAAGTTTACCATGGGAAGGGCTTCCTGTTTGCAGGATTTTAGAAAAATATATCGAATTTTGCTATAAGGAGGTATATTATGACTAATGTTGGCGGCAGTGGGAGTCCTTTTGAGCTGACGGCTCTTGACACAGTAATAAAAGAGACCATGAGGACTTTGGGTGCGGGCAGGGAACAGTTATTTGCCGTGGCCGAAAATGCCCGCAGCGAATGTTCGCGGATTAAGAACAGCATGGCAGAAACAAATAGCCAGTTGGCGGCTCTTAATTCGGAACTGGCAGCAGCTCAAAAAGAGGAAAGAATCGTCCAGGAACGGGTAGCCCTGGTTACCGGAGCTTTTGAAAGGCATTCCGAGGCAGAGATTAAAGCTGCCTATGAGGAGGTCAGGGAACTGCAGGTCAGGCTGACCCTGTTAAAAGAGCGGAGGGACCAACTGCTGCACAAAAAGGAGGACTTTGAAACCAGCAGGCAAAATCTCCAGCAAACGGCAGAAAAGGCTGAAAATATGGTTTCACAGGTTGGCGTTGTCATGGATTTCATCGGGGGGAACCTGAGAGATATAAATATTAAGCTGGAAAGCCTGCAGCAGCGTCAGCAGATGGGTCTGCAGATAGTAAAGGCCCAGGAAGAGGAACGCAAGCGGGTTGCCAGGGAAATTCATGACGGTCCGGCTCAGTCTATGGCGAATGTTGTCCTCCGGATGGAATTTTGTGAAAAACTGATGGAAGTTGAGCCGGCCAAAGTGAGCCAGGAGTTGCAGGAGCTGAAGGGTATTGTGCGCAGTAACCTTCAGGATATGCGGAAAATCATTTTTGACCTGCGCCCGATGGCTCTTGATGATTTGGGTGTGATTCCGGCTCTGAAAAGATATATTGAAGATTTTCGCGAAAAAAACGATATAGATATAGAGATGAATTTTTTTGGGAAAGAGGCCAGGCTGGAACCTGTTTTGGAAATTGCCCTGTTCCGCCTGATTCAGGAGGCCCTAAACAATGTTGTAAAACATGCCCACGCCTCAAAAGTGAAGGTTGTTGTGGAATTGGATAATGAACTGGTGAGAGCATTTGTTGAGGATAACGGGATAGGTTTTGACCTGAATGATTACCACGCCAATCAGACCGGAAACAATTTTGGACTGGTTAGTATGAGAGAGCGAACCGACCTTCTTGGTGGGGAGATGAAGCTTGAGACTAAACTGGGTAAGGGAACAAAGGTCTATTTTGTAGTTCCGGTAGCCAGGTAGGAGGAGGTTATATGGACCGGGTCAGGGTTCTGATTGCTGATGACCATCCGCTAATCCGCCAGGGGCTTGTCAAGGTTATAAGGCTTGACCCGTCACTTGATGTTGTCGGTGAAGCGGCTGATGGAGAAGAGGTCATCGAAAAAGCTGCACAATTAAGCCCTCACATTATCATCATGGATATTAACATGCCTAGGATGGATGGTCTTGAAGCTACAAAGCAAATTAAACAAAGGTTCCCCGATATCAAGGTGGTTGCGCTTACTGTTGAAGACAGCGAGCAAAAGGTAGTTGAGGTTATCCGGGCGGGGGTCAGTGGCTATATACTCAAGGATGTTGATCCAGATGCCCTGGCCTCAACCATTAAGGCAGTGTATAAAGGGGAGATGGTGGTCCACCCGGGGATTACGGCAATGCTCTGCAGGGAACTGGGCCAGGAAAGCAGTGAAGCAGAGCGGAACTATGGGCCATGCGGCCTTGCTTCACGGTGTCCGGGGGGCAGCCTGGATGTCAGCCTTACTGCGAGAGAGGTGCAGATATTGAAATACATTGCCAGCGGCGTACATAACAAGGATATTGCCAGCCACCTTTTTATCAGTGAGAAAACGGTGAAAAATCATATTACGAGCATCTTCAGGAAACTGAACGTAGAAGACAGGACCCAGGCGGTAATATCTGCAGTTAAATTGAAGCTAGTCAGTCTTTAGGCGGCAAATGCAATAACAGGGTGAAATAAATTTATAGTGAAAAAAATTTATAGTGAAGGAAAATTATTTTCTAAGAAAAAATTAGAAAAAAGTGTGGACAAGTTTGGTAAAATATAGTATTATAAAATAAATTAGTTGTGTGAATTTAATATAGCATCTCTGTCGATAATAGCAAAACCGCCGAAAGACGGTGACGCAAAGCTATGGGTCTAAGGTGTCTGACACTATGACTGCCAAGCTGCCGAAAAAGAGCCGGGGTAACTATACCTTTCTCTTGACTGCAGTTTGGAGAAAGGTTTTTGTTCTTTCCACTGCCTTTAATAGTTCGGTTCCCAAAATAATAAAGGGGGACGCCCCTGTTTATCACTTATCTGATTAGCGGCTGAGACCTTTCTTTCATAAGATGGTGTGAGGAATAATCTTATGAGAGGTGAAAACAATGCACCTTGGCTGGTTAATTGGGGCAACCGTACTGTTAATTGTTATATATTGTTTCACAATTTATACACGGACGGTGGTGATGTGCAAGAAGTCAGGGAACAGTAAAGGTTTTCAAAAGACAAGTTTGGTATTGATGGTGAGGAATCAGGAAGGCATTATCGAAGGCCTGGTACGTGAAATTTTTGCATACGGCTATCTTATTCCAATTGAGGTTGTGGTTTTTGATTTTGGGTCTGCCGATAAGACCGGCCTGATTCTGGAACGGCTGGCAAGGGACTACCCGGGTCTAAGGTTTTTTGCCTGCTGTGGGGAAGAAAAAGGTGTCCCCAAAAAGGTAATGGATTTGTGTCACAGTGATATTGTTTATTGTTTTAATTTGACGAGTTCGGTAAACTACAGTTTGATTATCAGAACGGTTGAGTCGATACTGGGGGGTACTAAAATGAGTTTATATAGGACCACGGTCCTATATAAAAATAAGACCCAGGGTCGATGTACAGTTAGTAGAAATGTGTTAAAATAAAACTGAAAATGATACCTTCAGTGAAAAAGGCAAAGCCGTTGAAAGACGGCGGCGCAAAGCCATGGGTCTAAGGTGGTAACACTATGATCGCCAGGCTGCCAAAGGGGGGAGTGTATAAAAAGCAACCCTTCTCTACAGGCAGTGTGGAGAAGGGTTTTATGTTTTGGTTAAAACAAGGACGGAATAAATCAAAAAAAATTGAGGGAGGTAATAATTATGTTATCAATGGTTAAAAGATTGTGGAGTGAAGAAAGAGGCCAAGGCATGACCGAGTACGGACTGATTTTGGCGCTAATTGTAATTGGTGTTATCGCTGTTTTAATTACCATGGGCGACACTCTGATAGAAAAATTTACAGCAATCAGTGATGGCCTGAACGGAACTGCACCGACTCCTTAAGATAATTTGTACCGGGGCGGTGGACAATCCACTGCCCCATCCTCTATTCAACGGTGACGTAAAGGTATGGGCCCAAAGTGAAATATTACTATGGTACCGCTGCCGGGATGGAGTGGTCATAAAGAAGATATGGTTACGTGTATTAAAAATGACAGGCCCTACTTTTTCAGCAAGTAGGGCCTGTTTTCGAAAAGGGTTGATGCCATTGACAGTTCAGGTTACCAACCTGATAGATATTGCTGTAGCAGCTATTGTAATAATATCTGTTTACACGGACCTAAAGGAACGAAAAATTTACAATGTAGTAATATTGTCCGGGGTGCTTGCCGGGCTGTTGCTTAATTTACTGAATGACGGTAGCAGTGGTGTCCTATTCAGCCTGAAGGGCCTGGGAGCAGGTATGGCTTTGCTTTTTATTCCCTTTGTGCTCGGCGGGTTTGGGGCAGGGGATGTAAAGCTGCTTGGTGCCATAGGGGCAATGAAAGGAACAGTATTTGTATGCAAGGCGTTTTTGGCTACCGGGATTGCAGGGGGGGTTCTGGCTGTCTGTGTATTGATTAAGCAGAAAAGGTTGTTTGCAACACTAAAACGTATCGGAACAAGTTTTTTAGTCTTAGTTACCAGTGTTTTTAAAGTGAATACCCTGAAAAACCTGGATAAAGCCGAATTCCACGAATCCCTGCCATACGGCTTAGCAATTGGAATTGGTACGTTGGCAGCGTACCTGGTGGGGTGATGAAAATGTTATGGTTCCATGATTTTCGTAGAAATCAGCGGGGCCAGGCCGTTGTAGAAATGGCTTTGGTACTGCCAATTCTTCTTATGTTGATTTTTGGTATTGTAGAGTTTGGTCGTATATTGAATACCTACATGATAGTAACAAATCTATCACGTGAAGGAGCCAGAGAAGGCGCTGTAGGGGGAACCGATACGGAAATTGTTAATGCTGTGGAAAGCGGTACTAATGCTGATCAGTTTGATACTGCTTCCATGGGCATAGCAATTGATCCCCCGGCCACCTTGAGTGGAAGACCACGGGGTAGTGCCGTTAAGGTTACTGTGTCATATCCAGTGGATATAATTGCTCCAATAATTGGACCGATTATAGGAGACCCTTTTGTTGTTACCTCCCAGACAACTATGCGAGTGGAGGGGTGACGGTATGGATATGTTCAGAAGGATGATAACCGGGGAAAATGGAAATGTTGTCGTTATTTCTGCGATAATATTCACAGTGCTGCTGGGGTTTGTAGCGCTGGCGGTTGATGGAGGGCTCCTTTATCTGGAATTCACCAGGGTGGCCCGTGGAGCTGATGCCGCTGCTTTGGCGGGTGCCCAGGAACTGCCTGATACTGTAAAGGCTGCGGCCCGGGTGTCAGAGTATCTTCAAAAAAACAGTATTAATGCTAATGAGCCTGACAATCTTGTTATTGCTTTTTCGCCCAACAACAGGGAAATTACGGTAAAGATACAAAAACCTGTACAACTTCATTTTGCAAAAGTGTTAGGTTTAGATAGGGCCAATGTAGATGGAGCAGCCGCTGCCCAAATTTCTCCTGTGTCAAAAATAAGTGGGCTGATTCCCCTTGGGATCGATGAAAGCTTGCTTCCTCTGGAACATGGACACCAATATATTATTAAGGTCGGTAATCCAAGCACAGGATGGACAGGAATTATGGAATATCCGGGTCAATCAGGAAAAGATGACTATAAGGAGGCAGCTCTAAATGGTTATGATGGTTTGGTGGCTATTAATGATATTGTAGGGAAAGCTCCCGGAAATGCCACCGGGCCTACTATTGAAGGTATTCAGACGCGAATTGACCAAATCATTGAATCTTGGAGTGATTACAATCCGGACAGCCCACGGATAGTATTAATTCCTGTTTATCGTAACCTTGGCGTCCTTCCCAATGAAGGTGTCCAGATTGTTGGTTTTGCCAGTGTTTTCCTGGAGAAGGTTGTCGGGCACGGGCTGGAAAACGATGTTTATGTGAGATATGTCAATTATACGGTATCTGGGGAAACGGATGATTCTATTACCGGATCGTATTTAAACAGCGTCAAACTTATTGGTTGATTGTGGGTTCCATGTATCATTGTTTCGGCAAACCTCTTTTGCTGGGGCCCTCATCAGATTTGGTGAGATGAAAAGAGGTGTTCAAAAATGCAAAACTTAATAAGCAGATTTTTTAACAATGAAGAGGGACAGGTAGTTGTCATCATAGCTGTTGCCTTTACCGTACTGCTAGGTTTTGTCGGGCTGGCTGTAGATACCGGGGTAATGTACCTGGAACACAACCGCCTTGTCAGGGCGGCAGATGCTGCCGCCCTGGCAGGGGCCCAGGAACTGCCGGCTAATCCCATAATGGCAGAGGAGATAGCTGAAGAATATGCAGGCAAGAATGGCATCGATCCTGAACAGTTAAGTGTTGATATCAGTGACGACAAAAAAACTATCGCAGTTTCTGTTGGTAAAACCGTTAGCCTTGTCTTTGCGAAGGTTTTTGGTTATGAGTCCCGTCAGGTAAGTACTGAGGTCAGCGCCAAGGTGGCTCCTGTGAAGAGTCTTCGCGGAGCGGTCCCTTTTTCTGTAAAAGAGCAGATATTTAATTACGGTGATCCTTATGTATTAAAAGAAGGGGCCAGTGGGCCGGATTCTGACGGGGCCAGGTGGTGCGGCTGGTTTGGCGCACTTGACTTTACAGGCGGTGGTGGCGGTGCCAGGGAATATGAAGATATGATTGCACAGGGTTTTCCCGGAGAAATTTCAATAGGGGATATTATTAATATTGAACCGGGAAACATGGCCGGGCCTACCGCTGACGGTGTTGAGGAGCGTATTGAGAGCTGTACCCATGTCCCTTCATGTACGTGGAATAATCACGCATCAGATTGCCCCAAGGTAATTTATGTGCCCATTGTGGAAGAGTATTCCGGGAGCGGTGGCAACAGAAGGGTTGAGGTGGTGGGGTTTGCCGCCTTTTTCCTGGAAGGAGTGGAAAATCACCAGGGCAACAATGGTGATGTTGTGGGCCGGTTTATTTTTGAGACAGTATCTGCAGAGACAGATGATTCCGTCGACGGATATGGGTTGCAAAGTGTTAGGCTGCTGGAATAAAAATTTTTATTATGCTGGAAAGAAGGGAAAGGAATGTCCAATAAGAAAGTCTTGCTGCTGGCACTCTTGTGCGGTCTTTTGACTGCAGTTGCACTGAATTTCTACTTGAAGTCAGTTCAGGAAGCAGCTACCAATATAAAAACCAGGGCTGTGGCAGTTGCCAGCGCCAGGATTCTGGAAAGGACCCTGATTACTGCTAATATGGTTACCGTGAAAGACATTCCGGTAGAATATGTCAATAGCTATGCGGTCAATGATGTATCTCAGGTTGTAGGTTCGACAGCGCGGGCTGAAATTGAGGCCGGAGAACAGATACTACAGACCAAAATTGTCAGAAGGGATAGCAATCGGCAGTCTTTGGCTTATTCTATTCCCCTTGGAATGCGGGCGATATCAATTGATATCAATGAACAGACAGGTGTCGGGGGATTACTCAAACCCGGAGACTATGTTGATGTACTTGGTACGGTGGAAGTGGAGATTTTTAGCGTTGACCCTAATGTAAATACTGTGCGGGAAACAAAGACCCATGTTATACTTCAGAATGTTGGGGTTTTGGCTGTAGGGACCGATATTGGAGACCCGGGAAATGTCGAGGGGGAGGAAAAAGACAGTAAATCGGATTCTGCCGGAACAGTGACTTTGGCTGTACCTGCTGAAAAAACACAGATGGTAGCTCATATAGCATCTAAAGGAGATTTATATCTGACACTGCGTGCGCCTGCGGATAATAGCGTAGAAGACAGGCCGTCAATCGATTCACTGGAACTTCTCAAATAACGGAGGCGAGTCTGATGGCAATAAAAATCTTAATAGTTGATGATGTTACAGAAACCAGGGAAAACATAAAACGGCTGCTTTATTTTGAAAAGGACATGATGATTGTCGGAGAGGCTGCAGATGGAGAAGAAGCCATTAGGCAAACAGGTAAGCTTAATCCCGATATACTGTTAATGGATATTAATATGCCGGCAATGGACGGAATAACTGCTACAGAGGAAATCTCCCTTAAGTACCCCAAGGCGGCAATTATCATTATGTCGGTTCAGGGGGAGCAGGAATACCTGAAAAAGGCCATGGTGGCCGGAGCGCGTGAATACATGGTAAAACCCTTTAGCACCGATGAACTGGTTAACACTATCAGGAAAGTATATGAACTGGAACAAAAACGCCGAATCCAACTAAGTGAGCCTTCCATTGTCAGGGAAATGCAGCGGGACCCACAGATAATTACCGTTTTCTCTACCAAGGGCGGTGTAGGCAGGACAACCGTAGCCACCAATTTAGCCATAAGCCTGGCTGAGCAAACCCGGAAAAAAGTGGCTATAATTGATTTGGACCTGCAGTTTGGGGATGTGGCCATAATGCTGAATGTGGTCCCTAAAAGGACTATTACCGAGTTAATTCAGGATATCGGGCAAATGGATGCAGAGCTCATGGAAAGTTATCTGGTGACACATCCGACGGGTATAAGGGTTCTGCCGTGTCCTACCAGGCCCGAATATTCGGAACTGATATCCGGAAGCCATGTGGAAAAAATTCTTGGTACTCTCAAACAAATTTATGATTATATTGTAGTTGATACCCCGTCGTTTTTTCACGAGACAACCCTTACCGCTCTTGACCTAAGCCACCAGATTATGGTTCTGATTTCATTGGATCTGCCAACTATCAAGAATGTCAAACTAGGGCTCGAAGTATTGGACTCACTGCACCTGAAAGGTAAGGTCAAGTTAATTTTGAACCGGTCCTCCAGCGATATCGGAATAAAGTGTGAAGATATGGAAGAAAGTATTGGCCTTCAGGTTGCTGCACATGTTCCCAGTGACGGGCGGACAGTTATTGGTTCTGTTAACAAGGGTAACCCATTTGTAATATCCAACCCCCATGCCAGGATTTCTGAAAGCATTGGGGAATTGGCACATATGGTTATGCAGGGTGAGCCCCAATTGCAGAAGGTGCCTGATGTGGAGAAAAGGAGAGGCCTGTTTGGGAAACTGTTTGGATAGTGTTGTTTTACATAATTTAGTAAGGGGTGTCAGGGTATGTCACTGTTAAAACGGCTGGAAAAAGAAAAAACTGCCCTCGGAGAGGGGATAGAAAAAGCCGACAAGTCTGCAAAGGCAGCAGTCGTCAAACAGGACCCTTATAGAGAACTTAAAATTCAGATACATAAAAGGGTAATTGAGGAATTAGACAATGAAGCGATGCAGGCAGATAGTCAGGATGAAGAAGACGCTAAAAAGTTGAAGGAGACTATTGATATCATTGTCAACGACATGCTTGATCAGGAGGCTGCATATATTCCCAGGGCTGACAGGACTAAAATTATTTCAGAAATAATTGATGAGGTTATCGGACTAGGTCCGATAACCCCGCTTCTTGATGACTCCACTGTATCAGAGGTAATGGTTAACAGTCCAAATCAGGTTTACATTGAGCGGAATGGTAAGCTTGTTTTGACAGAAGTGACCTTCAGGGATAATGAACACGTTATGCACATTATTGAAAAGATTGTTGCCCCTATTGGCAGGCGGGTTGATGAAAGTTCCCCTATGGTTGATGCACGGCTTCCTGACGGTTCTCGTGTTAATGCAATTATTCCGCCCCTCGCCTTAAAAGGGCCAAGTATAACTATAAGGAAGTTTTCTAAAGACCCGCTGAAAATCGAAGATTTGATCAGGTTCGGCTCCCTTACTCCTGAGATGGCAAAATTCCTGGAGGTATGTGTTAAGGGCAGGCTTAATATAGTGGTATCAGGAGGTACCGGGTCAGGAAAAACAACTACACTTAACGTGTTGTCTTCCTTTATTCCCAATGATGAGCGAATTGTTACCTGTGAGGATGCAGCTGAAATCCAGCTTAGGCAGGAGCATGTCATCACCTTAGAAACCCGTCCGCCAAATATAGAAGGTAAGGGTGCCGTGACCATCAGGGATCTGGTTAAAAACTGCCTGAGGATGAGGCCTGATAGAATAGTTGTCGGAGAGGTCCGGAGTGGTGAGGCCCTCGATATGCTCCAGGCTATGAATACCGGTCATGACGGTTCACTGACAACAGGACATGCCAATTCACCGCGGGATATGCTGGCAAGGCTGGAAACGATGGTTTTAATGGCTGGGATGGACCTTCCTGTAAGAGCCATCAGGGAGCAGATGGCCTCAGCGGTCGATATGATAGTTCAGCAAAGCAGGCTGAAAGACGGATCCAGGAAGATTACTCACATTACTGAAGTTTTGGGGCTTGAAAGTGATACCATTGTGTTGCAGGATATTTTTATTTATGAGCAGAAGGGCATTGACGAAAACGGTAAACTGATAGGGCGATTCAAGCCAACGGGTATCAGGCCTAAATTCCTTAATAAGCTGGAGACCGCGGGTATAAGGCTGCCTGATGATATTTTTTTGATGCCTCCGCTATAAATATAAGGTAATTTCGGGAGGGAACATTATGTATCTTTCTCTAATATTAGTGTTGGTCTTCCTGTTTGTATCGCTTCTGGTTTATGGCGTTTATCTCACTGCTACCACCGGTAAGCGTGAGTTAAGCAGCCGGATGAAAACTTACACTGCTAAAACAGGTGAACTGGCTCAGGACACAGGTTTAAGAGAGCGGGTAAGTAATTTTGACTGGAAGATGACATTTAAGGAAGCCAGCAAGGTATTTGCTGCCAAGCAATTTACTAAAAAAGTGGAAATTGAACTTATTAAGGCAGATATCCCGCTCAGGGGGGAGGAATTTGTCCTCATCATTGTGCTGGTTATGGCCGGTATGGGACTTTTATTTAGCCTCATTTCCCAGAACATTATTTTCGGCTGGCTGGGAGCAGTAGTAGGGTTTATTCTGCCAAGGTATGTTATTAAACGGGCAAAAACAAAAAGGGCCCAAAAATTCAATTCTCAGATAGGGGATTCTCTTGTGGTTATGGCAAACTCCATGAGGGCAGGCTTTAGTTTTATGCAAGCCATGGAAATGGTTTCCAAGGAAATGCCGTCACCGATAAGTGATGAATATAGCCGGGCACTCAGAGAAATGAACCTTGGAACTCCGACAGAGGAGGCTTTGCTAAACATAACCGAAAGAATAGAAAGTGAGGATATGGACCTGGTTATCACTGCGGTCCTAATTCAGAGGCAGGTCGGCGGAAATCTGTCAGAGGTGCTTCAGGGTATTTCACACACCATAAGAGAACGCATAAGAATTAAAGGTGAAATCAAAACCCTCACAGCCCAGGGAAGGATATCCGGTATGGTTGTGGGATTTCTTCCTATTGCCATAGGAATTATTCTTTCTGTAATAAATCCGTCATACATCGGTACTTTGTTCACCAATCCTATTGGTTGGGGGCTGCTTGTGGCAGGTGCCATCTCACAAACCATAGGAATCGCTCTTATCAAAAAGTCTGTTGATATTAAGATATAAATAGGGGGTGCCTTAAATGAAGTACCTGATTTTATGCTTTAGTTTCCTCGCGGTATTCCTCTCCATTTATGGGGTATATTTGTTAATTTACCAGGAGCGTTTTACGATAACCCGTAGGATGCAGGAAATTGCCAGCAATATGCGCCGCAAGCCTCAACTCAATGATGAACTTAGTAAGCCGTTTATTGAGAGGATTTTCCGCCCTCTTTTGCTGAAAGTGTCCTCATACATAGGTAAACTGACACCTACCAAGAAAAAGGTGAGCCTGCAAAAAAAGCTGGTAATGGCCGGAAACCCCGGAAACCTTTCACCAAGTGAATTTGCGGTTATCCAGTATGGGTTCACAATTGTGTTACCTATAGCTGTTTTATTAGTATCCCTGCCTTTGAGCTGGAGCCCGGGAACGGTTCTGCTGTTCATGACTTTGGCCTGCATGTCAGGTATAATTCTTCCCGATTACTATCTGAAGATGTGTGCTGGCAGAAGAAGGGAAGAGGTGCAGGACAACCTTCCTGATGTACTGGATTTGCTTACCGTAAGTGTGGAAGCGGGGCTGGGGTTTGATGCTGCACTGGTAAAAGTTGTCGAAAAAACTAAGGGGGTAGTTTCACGGGAGTTTAATAGGGTGTTACAGGAGATAAAAATGGGCAAACCAAGGCGTGACGCGCTGCGAGATTTAGGCAACAGGTCTGGGGTTGATGACATGGTAGCATTTGTCGGATCAATTATCCAGGCGGACCAGTTAGGGGTTAGTATTGGTAATGTGCTCCGGCTACAGTCGGAACAGATGCGCCAAAAAAGAAGGCAGAGGGCAGAGGAAAAAGCAATGAAGGCACCTATTAAAATGCTGATACCTTTGATTCTCTTTATTTTTCCCACAATTTTTATTGTGGTTCTCGGTCCTGCTGCAATTCAGATAATGGATATCTTTTAAATGACAGATCAACTCGTAAATCTTACCAAAAACACTACTCTCGCCAATCGGGTGGAAATTGCCGGGACGTGGCTAACCCGGCTGAAAGGTCTTCTGGGTAGGGACCGACTTCCGGAAGGACACTGCCTGGTAATTACCCCCTGCAGGTCTGTACACACCCATTTTATGAAGTTCAATCTTGACATTCTGTTTATTGATGCCTCCGGAAGGATAGTTTACCTGGCGGAAAACCTGCCTCCTTTCAGAATTACTCCCAATGTCAGGCAGGCCCGCTTTGTTGTAGAATTACCCGCAGGTATAGTTAGTTCTACGGGAACCTCAACAGATGACTGCCTGAATATTTTGCCTGCAATGCTGAAAAAGTGAACCTCTCCTGTCTATACCTACAAATGCTTGTCTTTATTTGGCAAATTTGCAGGGATTAGTATGCTGCATGTCGAATATGGCAACAGGGGGTGTGACCATGAGTGGGGCCAGAAAGAGTTTTTTTCACGGACTTTATGTATGGCTGATTATCTTTTTGGGATATGGTATGCTTACTGCCATGCTGAAGGCAAAGCCCCTGGATGTTGACCTCTGGAGAGAGTATGCAGTATTGGTGGTTCTCGGGGTCCTGGCTGAATGGTTCGTAGTCTCTGTACCCCAGGGAAGTCTCTCTCTGGGGTTTGCTGTTGTCTTTGTCTCCTTTATCAGGTTTGATGCAACCACAACAGTGCTGGTAAGTGTCCTCAGCGCTTTTATTGCTAACAGCATCATCAGCAAAGACAGTTTTTTCCGGTCGACACTTTTCAATGGCGCACAGTATACAATTTCTGCCGTAGCTGCGTCGACAGTGTATTTATATACAGGCGGGCAGGTTGTTGATAAGATATCGGCGCCTAACTTTATTCCACTGGCGCTTTTTGTCCTGATCTATTTCTTTGTAAATCATTTTCTGGTTACGCTGTTTCTGTGGCCATCCTTTCGGATGCAGAGGTGGAATATCTGGAGATCAGCTATGAAATGGGACTCCCTTACGTACCTGTTTGCGGCTCCGATAGGGGTTTTGATGGCCATGATTTATGAGAAAACGGGAACTCTGGGTGCGGTGCTGCTATTTATTCCCCTACTGACTTTAAAATATCTGCTCAGACTTTATATTAACCTGGAGACAGCTAACAAGGAGCTCTCTGCTCTTTACGAGGTAGCCAAAAACCTCGGCTCCAACCTGGAACTGTCCAAAACACTGGGCTTGGTTCTTTCTGAAACCAAGAGGGTGGTTAATTACCATACGGGTATAATTTACCTCTGGGAGGAGGAAGACCGACTGCTGGTCCCGGCAGCTATCAGGAGCCCCTTTGCAGAAAAGCTTAAGAGTATTGTCTATCCTTTGGAAGAAGGGCTGATAGGGCAGGTTGCCAAAACGGGTCAGCCGGAAATTGTTTTTGACTCTAAAAGGGACCGCAGGCTGAGGAGTATTCCCGGGATAAATCAGTTCCTCAGGTCACTCCTGATTATTCCGCTGTCTATGGATAATAAACTGATAGGTGTAATTGCCATTGGTAAAAAGGAACCATATGCCTTTGGGCAGAAGCAGGTTCAGATATTGAGCAGTTTGGGTGGTCAAGCTGCAGTTGCTATGGCTAATGCGATGCTTTATAAAAAGATTGAAAAACTGGCTATTACGGACGGCCTTACCAGGGTATACAATCACAGGTACTTTTATAAGAAGATGGAGGAAGAAAGGGAGAGATACCGCCGCTATGGTACTGTTTTTTCCTTCATTATGCTTGACCTGGATTATTTCAAGAGATTCAATGATAAATATGGCCACCGTGCCGGAGATCATGCTCTGTATACTGTGGCCCAGGTGATTAAAAAAAGTACACGGATGCTTGATGTGGTCAGCCGTTACGGGGGGGAAGAGTTTGCTGTTATCCTGCCGGAAACTGATGCTGCCAGCGCCAGGGTGGTTGCCGAAAGAATCCTCCATGCAGTCCAGGATACCTACTTTTCTGTTTCGGAGGACCATCCTCCGGTACATGTTACAGTAAGTATAGGTGTAGCCACCTGCCCACAGGATGCTGAAAGTACTAATGACCTGATTGAATTGGCTGATAAGGCACTTTATTATTCAAAAGAAACCGGCAAAAACAAGATCTCGGTCTGGTCTGAAGTACCTGTCAACGCACTGGTGGATAACGGCTAAACAGGCATTCACCGGTGTTAGGGCAAAATATGACAAAAAGCAGCTTGGATGAAGGAAATTTGCGTTTTTTAGCGAAATACTACCATGTACCGACAAACTTCCGAAGGGCTTTAGGGAACATAACCGGAGCAAAGAACAAGGGTTTTTGGGAACGAATGCTGATATGTGCAGGGGGAAGGGTTAATGACCGGAGACAGCAGTACCAACAGAAATTTATGGATTACCACAGGTGTAGCCAGTGTGCCTTTTGCCATCCTGGCCTTTAATGACTTAAGCCTGTTAAAAACTCCTTATATTTATTACTTGTTTGCCGTGGCAGTTATTTTTAACGGGTTTTTGGTCCCATTTATATTGTTTAAGGAAGAACCCAACTGGCTGAAAAAGACTATTGCACTTGGCATTAACATGATAATAGCTGTATTGTGGATTGAGTTTACAGGAGGAATACAGAGCATCTTTTACCCTAGCTTTTTCCTGCTGCCAATTTTCGCGGCAACAATATACTGTGGCATGCTCGATGCGCTCCTGACCGCATTTTTCGGAAGCGCTCTGACACTGTTTTTCAGGTATAATCAGTTGGGGTCAATCAAAGAGTCTTTTGGTGATGCCGCTGTATTGGTCAATATTATATTCTTTTTCCTCATAGCGGCAATTGTCGGTTACATTGTCAGGGTATTAAGGGAACAGCAGGCCAGTACTATGAGAATAACTTCTGAACTGGAGACTGCTTATCACCAATTGTCATCTTCCCATGAGCAGCTTCAGAGCTATACAGAAATCATCGAAAAGATGAACAAAGAGATGGAACAACTGGCTATTACTGATGAACTCACAATGCTGTACAACTACAGGTATTTTCAGATAGCGCTGGACAAGGAACTCAAAAAGAACAAAGCAGGCAGTGTCAGCCTGCTGATGCTGGATGTGGACCATTTCAAACAGTTTAATGAGTCTAATGGGCATTTGACCGGGAATAAGCTGTTATCAGAGGTAGCCCGGATAGTGCGGGAGAATGTCCGGGACACAGATGCGGTTTTCCGGTATGGCGGCGAGGAGTTTGCCGTAATTTTCCCCGGGATTGAGCCGCTGCAGGTTATGGAAACTGCCGAAAAGATTAGAAGAATTATCGAAAATACCACAATCAAAACGGCGGCCGGCAAACAGGTAACTTTTACTGTCAGTGAGGGAATATCGCATTATCCTGGTGATTCCAGAAATAAGAGTGAACTGATCAGCCATGCTGACCTAGCCCTGGCAGAAGCAAAACAGGGCGGGCGGAATCAGGTCAGGATATTTGCCATTGGATAAGAAGGCAGGGGTGTCTCAGATGAGGCGCCCTTATTTGTTTTATAGTAGTGGAAGAGGCAGGTGTATTCCCCGGGCGGCTACAACTCAACCGGCTTCCGCTCTCGCCTATCGGCGACTTGCGGGCCGGTTGACGTCAGACTCGCCCTTGGGAAAACACCTGCCTCTCCCTTACAATAAAACAGATGAGCGATGCCCTGGATGAATAAAAAATGCCCATTAACCGGGCTAAAAGTTGAAAGCGTTCCTGAGTTTATTTAATAAGGCTTGCCAATTGTGCTTTAAGAACAGGAATGTCGTGCTTTACCGTCTGCCACACATCACCCATTTTAAGAGTTTGATATTTGTGGGCTGTAATATCCCTCATCCCAGCAATGCTTTTCCATGGGACTGAAGTAGTTGCTGCCTTGAAATTATATGTAAGATTCTTGACAAGCTCCCCTATATTGATCAGGGTCATACATACTGCGCGTTTCGTTCTTTCATCAGCAATAAAATCGAGGGCATCAAGGCCGGCAATCAATTGTTCAATTACTTCTATTTCTAATAATATTTTTATTATTATCTGTTTATCTCTATTGTTCATAGATTCTGACCACCTTGGTTGGGTTAATCAAAGCATTTTCGTCAAGTGGAGCATGAATAACATCTACGTCTTTACCCAACTTTTCCTCAATTGCAAATTTCAATTCAAGAAGAGTGAATAAAGAAATGCTTGGTGTCAAAAATTCAACCAAGATATCAATATCACTGTTTTCGGTAGCTGTATCTTCTGCATAGGAACCAAACAACGAAACTGTTTTTACCGGATATGAACCGGCTACTTCAGTTATCGCAGTTTTTATTTGATTAAGGTTTAACATTTATAATGCCCTCCATAATTTTAAACCCTTTAACTAATTATAGCACAAAACCCTTGGTGCTTAAACATGTAGAATTACCATTTCGCCTGTAGTCATTTCATACAGCGCATCATT